>DATHRT010000120.1:0-12907 GCA_035464915.1 Candidatus Limnocylindria bacterium | reverse complement strand
TTGGACCGGCCGGTCGTCCCCGAGGTGTAGCAAATCATGGCCACGTCGTCTCCCCCTGCCGGATAGACCCGCGGAGACCTTTCGGGCGCGCTCGCGAGCCGTTCGGGCAGGCTGTCTGTCCCCTCCCTGCCGCCACCGTCTACGAGAAGGGTCCGGATTCCAGGAAGTCCCCGGACCACACTTTCCACCGACGCGAATCGGTGCTCGTCCGCGACGAAGAGAGAGGTTCCGGAGTCCGACAGGAAATATTCGACCTCCTCGCCCCGATAGTCCGGGTTGAGGGGCAGGGTGATCGCGCCGACCGAGAGGATGGCGAAGTGGAGGAAGAGGAACTCCATCCGCTTCGGGAGCTGAACGGCAACGCGGTCGCCTTTCCCGACGCCTGACGCATGGAGCACGCCCGTGTAGCGCTCCACCTCCCGATCGAACGCACGAAAGGTATAGGAAGTGCCTTCGAAAACGACGGCAGGCTTTCCTGCTTGCTTCTTCGCGGTTTCGGAAAGCAGTTTCGCCAGGTTCACGATTGCCATCCTCCGGAAACCCAAACGATCGGTTTTTCCTTTTATATAGAGAGATGGAATCGTTGGGAAGGAAAAAGATGGAGAGAAAAGGCAAGTACGTTCCTTTCGATCCTGTTTTTCCGGTAAGATGGCGCATGAGAGCCGAGAGATGAATGGACGTTACTTCAGCCAACTGTTGCATACGGTCTCGGAAAACGTCGGCAGCCTCCTGAACCGCCTTCGCCCACCCAAGACAGGAGGGCAGGACATCGAGCGGCTTGCCGAGACGCTCCTCTCCGGACGGGGGGAGGCCTCCGACGTGGCCGTGGCCAGGGGGTTTCTGACCGCATACGACGGTTTGACGGAGAACGAGGTGCTTTCCTTCCTGACGCTTCTCGACCAGAAATTCGGCCCGGATCGGGCGCGTCTGGAACAAGCCCTCAGGAATTTGCAGGATCAGCCGACTGCCAAGACCGCGCGGGAAGTGCACGAAGCGGCCGAGCCGAGGCGATTGGCGCTCTTTCGGCGGATCAATCTCGCTCCCGGCGGAACGAAGAGGCTCCTGCAAATGCGGGAGGATGTCTTGCGCAATCTGCCCGCCCACGCGGAACTGGCCTCCGTCGACGAGGATTTCAAACACCTCTTCTCATCATGGTTCAACCGGGGGTTTCTGGTTTTGCGGCGGCTTGACTGGACCACGCCGGCCAACATCCTGGAGAAGATCATCCGGTATGAAGCGGTCCACCAGATTGCCAGCTGGGACGATCTTCGCAGACGACTGGAGCCTGCGGACCGGCGTTGTTTCGCCTTCTTTCAACCGACGATGGAAGACGAGCCGCTGATCTTTGTCGCGGTCGCCCTGACAACCGACATTCCCGAGGCGATCGCCCCCTTGCTGGCGGACCATCGAAAACCGATCCCCGCCGGCGATGCGACATGCGCCGTCTTCTATTCCATCTCCAACTGCCAGGTGGGGCTAAAAGGGGTGCCCCTGGGCGACTTCCTCATCAAGCAGGTGGTGGAGGAGCTGAAACAGGAGCTCCCGTCCCTGAAGACATTCGTCACCCTTTCCCCCGTCCCCGGCTTCATGCGCTGGCTGGCGCAGGAGCGGGGGAAGGAGGTTTCGGATCATGTCGCGGAAGGAGACAAGCCCTTGCTCGCTCTGCTCGACGGGCCGGACTGGCATTTGGATGCGGACGCAACGAAATCGCTGAAATCCGTCCTTTTTCCCGCCGTCGCCGCCTATCTACTGGTGGCCCGAACGGAATCCGGGAAACCGATCGACCCGGTCGCGCGGTTTCATTTGGGCAACGGCGCACGACTGGAGAGGATTCACTGGCTCAGCGATCTCACCCCCAAAGGCTTACGGCAGAACGCCGGGTTCATGGTCAACTACCTCTACGAGATTGACCGGATAGAACGGAACCGGGAAGCCTTCGATCATCACAACGAAATCGCCTCTTCCCATGCCGTGCGTAAACATTTGCGGCGGAGTTGAGCGCGCGCCCGGCCGCCGGAGGAGGTTCGGATGCTTCAATGGGCCCTGCTGTTCGCCGTGGGATTGGGGATCGGGACGCTGGGAACCCTGATCGGCGCCGGCGGCGGATTTATGATCGTTCCCCTCCTCCTGTTCGGACTCCACTTCACTCCCCAGCAGGCGGTGGGGACCTCCCTCTCGGTGGTGTTTCTGAACGCCCTCTCCGGGAGCATCGCCTACATGATCCAGCGGCGCGTCCTCTACCGGATGGGGGTGGTTTTCGCCGCTGTCACCATTCCCGGGGCCCTCTTGGGCGCCACGCTCGTGCAGTATCTCGGGTCCCGCTGGTTCACGCTGCTCTTCGCCCTCTTCCTCCTTTCGCTGGCCGGCCTCCTGCACAAGGGGCAGACGGTCGGCGGAGCGGCACGGCGGAATCCGACTTCCGCGGAACTGGGCCCGCTTTCCTCTCCGGTCATGCGGCTGGGGATGCTGCTGAGCTTCCTGGTCGGGGTGGTCTCCAGTCTGTTCGGCATCGGCGGGGGGATCGTTCACGTCCCCTTCTTGATCGTCATCCTGGGGCTTCCCGTGCACGCCGCCACCGCGACCTCCCACTTCGTCCTGGCGATCACAACCTTTACGGGCACCCTGATTTTCCTGCACAACGGCCAGGTCGTTCTTCCCGTCGCGGCGGCCATGGGCGTTGGCGTGCTCCTGGGCGCGCAGGGGGGGGCACGGCTCTCCACCCGGATGCGCAGCGAGCCCATCCGTCGTCTGCTGGCCCTGGCGCTATCGGCCTTCGCTATCGGCCTCATCATCCGCCACGTGATCGGCTAAATCGGCCCGTCCCTCCCCCAAGCAATCCGGCCGGAGGATCGTCCTCACACCACAATTGGCAGAGATCGAACTACCCGGAAAGGGTGTCTTCCAATGCGGGTGACAGCCGCCCGTTCTGAAGTATGCAAGGCTTCAAATCCACCGCTGCCATGCCGCAAGTCCGCCTGCTATCGTTTCACCTCGACCTTCGCCATCTTTTCGTAATATCGGATAAGCCCGCCATGGTCGAGATCGCCAAAACCATCCGCCTTGAGAGCCTGCATCACCTCCATCACCGAAGCGGTCAGTGGAAGCGGCACGCCGATTTCGTGGGAAGTCTCCAGTACGTTCGCAAGATCCTTGACATGCAGATTGATGCGGAACCCGGGGTTGAATTTACGATCCATCACCAGCGGCGCTTTGGCATCGAGCACGGTGCTTCCGGCCAATCCCCCGCGAATGGCCTGATAGACGAGATCCGGTGCCACACCTGCCTTGCTGGCCAGGACCAGGGCTTCGGACATGGCCGCAATATTGAGTGCAACAATGATCTGGTTGGCCAGCTTGGTGACATTCCCGGCCCCGAGATCGCCGGTCAAGACAACGGAGCCGGCCATCACCTTCATCACCGGATAGTACTGTTCAAACACCTCTTTTTTCCCGCCAACCATCACCGAAAGAGTCCCGTCGATGGCCTTGGGTTCCCCGCCGCTGACCGGGGCATCCAGCATTTCCACCCCCTTTTCAGCCAACTGTTGCCCGATCTCACGGCTCACCAGCGGCGCGATCGAGCTCATGTCGATCACCACGGCACCTGGTTTGGCACCGTGAATCACGCCATCCACCCCCAGAACAACCTCTTTGACATCCGGAGAATTCGGCAACATGGTGATAATGACATCTGTTTTTTCCGCGACCTCTTTTGGCGTGGTTGCCGTCTTGGCGCCTTCGGAAGCCAGGACATTCATAACGTCCGGGTTTCTATCCATCACCACAAGTTCATAGCCTGCCTTGAGGAGATTCCTGCTCATCGGCTTGCCCATGATCCCCAGTCCGATAAACCCGATTTTCATGATGACGACTCCTTTTCGTTCGTTTATTGGCTGCATCCTCAGGCTAATCTCACGGCGCCAAGATCGGACAGAATCTTCTGCAGCCTGCCCATGTTGGTTTCGGAGCAGCTGAGATTCGGCCTGTGGCTGGGCATGAGAACTGTCGGTGTGAGGGAAATAACCATTGCCATCCCCATTGACAGTTCGTGGCCTGGTACTCCCTTGCGAGCTCTACCGGAAGTGTAACGTAGCCGCCCCCCCTTATCAAATCCCTTTCATGCGCCCCTCCCCTTCCTCCAATGGGCACAAACGAAAAAGAGTTACGACCCGGGAAGTCGTAACCCCTTGCATTCATGGTCGGGATGACTGGATTTGAACCAGCGACCCCCTGGTCCCGAACCAGGTGCTCTACCAGGCTGAGCCACATCCCGACGGAACGTGAAATGATAGCAATACCGCCGACATCCCGTCAATAAGCAGATCGTCCGCTACAGGCCCATCGGTTCTCCGCATAGCAGCACGGAGATATCCGAATGCGGCGGCTTCCGTTCGATGATCGAGTAGACCCGGCAGATGCGCTGGGGGGAGTCGCAGTCCGAGCAGAAGCCGGAGGTCGCGCACGGGGTGTCGAGCTTGAGCCGGTTCGTGTTTCTGGGTGCGGCGACGGACTTGATTCTCCGGATCGCCTCGGATACTCCGCCGACCACCTTCTGTCCGCCCGCCACCACAACGATCTTTTTCGGACCGAACGTCATTGCGTTTGTCCGGTTCCCGTTCATGTCCAGGTTGACGAGGCACCCGTCGAGGGTAACCGCGTTGGTCCCGGCCAGAAACAGGTCGCAGGTGAGCTGGGCAAGCCTGGTCTCCGCCTTTTTCTCGGGGGGGACGCGGCCGTGGTCGAACAGCTGCTTGCCGCTTTTCGCGAGGAGATCGAAGATCCCCATCTCCGCGACCGACATAGAACCTCCGAAGCCGATCGATTCCGCCTTCTCGCACTCCGCGAGCACCCGCTCCCGCACCGTTTCCAGGCTGGGATGGTACTCGGCGTCGAATCCGTTCTTCCGGAGCGCCTCGACGCACTTTTTCGCCCGAACCTCCAGCTGCCACAAACCGATCTCTACCCGGCTCATTCCTCACCCCCCGTCCGGTCTTCGCCTCCCCGCCCGCGTCACGCGGGGGCGGAAACGGCTTTGCGGATGTTTTTCCGCATTTCGGCAATCGTCTTGCCGTAATCCTTCGTTTTGAAGATCCCGGAGCCGGACACGATCACGTTGGCCCCGGCCCGGACGACCTCTGCGACGTTGTCCGCCTTGATCCCGCCGTCCACCTCGATGTCGACCGAAAGCCCCGAGCGGACAAGCTGCGAGCGGAGAAGCTCGATCTTTCCGGTCATCGAGGGAAGGTATGCCTGCCCCCCGAACCCGGGGTTGACGCTCATGAGAAGCACCATGTCGATGTCGGTGAGGACCCACTCAATGGCCGAGAGCGACGTGGACGGGTTCAGGGACACCCCCGCCTTCTTCCCCAGCTCCCGCACCCGGGCGACGGCGCGCTGGAGGTGCGGAGTCGCCTCCGCGTGGACGGTGAGGACGTCCGCCCCGGCGTCCGCAAAGGCCTCGATATATTTCTCCGGCTCGACGATCATGAGGTGCACGTCGAGAGGGAGTTTCGCGCATCGTTTGATCGCCGCCACCACGGGGGGGCCGATCGTGATGTTGGGGACGAACCGGCCGTCCATGACGTCGATGTGGAGGAGGTCCGCTCCCGCCTTCTCCACAGCGCTTATCTCCTCGGCGAGCCGGCCGAAGTCGGCCGACAGCAGGGACGGCGCAATGTAATAGTCCATACCGTTTCCTCTTTCTCAGCGGTTCGCGAAGATTCTACCACGGACGGAGGCTTGGCATCCTCCCTTCGCTTGGCGCCGGCAACCGCTTGTCAGCCCTTCTTCCGGAGCAGGGCCGCGAAGAATCCGTCCGTGCCGTGCCGGTGCGGAAGGAGGCGGAGGAACCCCTCCGGCGTCCACGCGTCTTCCGGCCCGGGCCAGCCCCGCACGCCTTCGCGATGTGCCCTCGCGTCCGCGTGCCTTGTGCAAAACGAATCCGCCACCGTCTCGTTCTCCTCCGCAAAGGGGGTGCAGGTGCAGTACACGAGGAGCCCCCCGGGCCGAACCGACGTCCATGCGTGATCGAGAATGGCTCCCTGCAGGCGCGCCATCTCGTGCGGCCCGTCCGGACGGAACCGCCACTTCGCGTCGGGGTTGCGCCGGATGACCCCCATGCCCGTGCAGGGGGCGTCCACGAGGACCTTGTCGAACAAGGCCGCTGCCTCGGGGAGCGGCCCCGCCTGGAAATCGTGGCGCCGCGCCGTGACCGCCGTCGCGCCCGTGCGCGCTATAGTCTCCCGGAGAAGCCGGAGGCGCCCTTCCGAGACGTCCACCGCAACGACCTGCGCCCCGCCCCCGGCAAGGGCCGCGAGGTGGGTCGTCTTCCCCCCGGGTGCGGCGCACGCATCGAGGATCTTCTCGCCTCCCGAGGGCGAAAGGAGCGGTGCGATGAGTTGCGCCCCCTCGTCCATCACCAGGTACTCCCCGGACCGGAAGCCCGGGTCGGCGTGCACGCCGGACGGTTCGGAGAGTACAATCCCGCCGGGTGCGTACCGGCAGGGGGAAGGAGACATCCCCGCCCGGGCAAGCCGGGCAAGCAGGGCGTCCCGGGTGACGCGGAAAGGATTCGCACGGACCACGAAGGGGGGCTTATCCAGAGAGTTCGCGAGGAACGCGGCCGCCTCTTTCTCCCCCAGGGAGTGCGAAAGGGCGGACACGAGCGCAGCGGGGGCCGAATGCGTGACCGCCGGGGTTCCCTCCCCTTCCGCCGCGCGGAGAACCGGCGCGGTCCCCGCCCGCACCATCTTTCGTAATATCGCGTTGACCAGCCCGGCGATCTTCTCCCCCCGAACCTTTTTTACCGCCGCGACAGTCTCGAAGATCGCCGCCCGCTCGGGCGCCCGTGTGTAGAGGAGCTGGTAGGCGCCCAGCCGCAAGGCGTTGCGCGCCCAGGCGTCGGTCTTTTCGATCGGCCGGACAAGGTGCGCGGAGAGGGCGGAATCGAGGATGCCCCGGCGCCGAAGCGTCCCCATCACGATCTCGGTGAGAAGCGCCCGGTCCCTCGGGTCGGATAACGAACGCTGCGCCCGGTCGAGGAGGATGTCCGCGTATGCGCCTCCCCGGTCCACCCGGGCAAGGATGCGAAGCGCCGCTTCCCTCACGGAGATAGCCGGTCCCCCTTCCGGACGCGGCGGCCCTGCGCGTATTCCCGGGAGGACATCGCCCTGCCCCCTTCGGGCTGGACCTTGCCCAGGAGGAGCGCCCCCTCGCCGCAGGCGACCACGATCCCGTCCCGGTCCACCGAGAGGATCTCGCCCGGTGCCCCCTTGCCCTCCCGGACGGAGGCGGCGAGGACTTTCAACGTCTTTCCGTCGTGGTCCGTGAAGGCGGAAGGCCACGGCGTCATCCCCCGGACCAAATCGCGCACCTCCCGGGCGGACTTTCCCCATTCGATCCGCCCGTGCTCCTTTTTGATCATCGGGGCGTAGGTCGCCCGGCTTGTGTCCTGGGAGGTCTCCGCAAGGGTCCCCTCGCGGAGCTTCCCGAGCGCCTCGGTCAGGGCCTGCGCGCCGAGGGAGGACAGCTTGGGGAACATCGTCTCCGCCGTGTCGTCCTCCCCGATCGGCATCTCCCGGACGTGCAGCATCGGCCCCGTGTCCATCCCGGGGTCCATCTTCATGATCGTCACGCCCGTCACCGTTTCGCCCCGTGCGATCGCCCAGTTGATCGGTGCGGCCCCGCGGTATCGGGGGAGAAGGGAGGCGTGCACGTTGATGCACCCGTACTCCGGGATGTCGAGGATCGACGGGGGAAGGATCTGTCCGTACGCGACGACGACGATCAGTTCGGGCCGCTCGCCGGCGATGCGCGCCGCCGACTCGGGGCCTCTCGCTTTTTCCGGCTGGAACACCGGGATCCCGAGCCGCTGCGCTTCCCGCTTCACCGGGGGGGCCGTGAGCGCCTGCCCCCGGCCGGCGGGGCGGTCGGGGTTGGTTACGACGAGGACCACCTCCTCGGTGCGGGCAAGCGCGTCCAGCGAGGGAACCGCAAACTCCGGGGTTCCCATGAAGACCACGCGGTATCGGTGCATTATTTCGCGGATGCGGCGGGGGCGGCGAGCTTCTCGACGAACAGGATTCCGTCCAGGTGATCGATCTCGTGCTGCAGGGCACGGGCCAGGATGCCGCTCGCCTCCACGGTGACCGGTTCTCCCTGTTCGTTCATCCCCCGGAGGACAATGGATTCAAACCGGCAAACCATCCCCTCGACGCCGGGGACGCTCAGGCAACCTTCCGCCCCTTCTGTCCATCCCGCCTTCCCCACGATCTCGGGGTTCACGAGGGCGATCGGCCCGGCCGTTTCCTCCACCGGGGAAATGTCCACCACGATCACGCGCTTCCCCACGCCGACCTGCGTTGCCGCCAGCCCGATGCCGTTTGCGGCGTACATCGTCTCGAACATGTCCCGCACGAGTTCGCGGACCGTCTCGTCCACGATCTTCACGGGAAGCGACCTCGTCGACAGGAACGGGTCAGGATAGGTGAGGATCGGCCTCAACATGGTGCTCTTCCACCTTTTTCGGCGGGTAGAAACGGACGACGTTCTTCCCGCTTTCCTTTCCCCAGTATAATGCCCTGTCCGCGTTCCCCACAAGTTCGTCGGCGCTTAATTCCACCCCCGGCAGGAGGGAGGAGACCCCGAAGCTGGCGGTAAGTTTCAGTGGAAGGCCGGCGACGTCGAACGTTTTCTCGTTCACCATTTGGTGCGCCCGGCCGGCCGCGTGAAGCGCCTGTTCCGGGTCGGCGTCCATGAGAAGCCAGGCGAACTCATCCCCCCCCAGACGCGCAACCGTGTCGTAGGCCCGCTTCGCCGAATAAATCACGTTTCCGAATTGCCGGATCACGCTGTCCCCCTCCGGGTGGCCGAAATCATCGTTGATCCGCTTGAAATCGTCGATGTCGACTATGATGCACGACAGGCAACGGCCGATTCGGCGGGCCATTTCCACATCCCGGGCGAGATCCCGTGAAAAATGCCTCCGGTTGGGAAGTCCCGTCAGGTCGTCGCTCATGGAGAGCTCGCGGAGTTCCCGGTTGATTTCCGACAGCGACTGGTACAGGGAGCCGTAGTGGAAGAGGGGCTTCGCCCTCTCGATGAGCTCTTCCGGGGAGATGTCCGCGGGAAGCACAAGGTCGACGCCGGAGGACAGGAACCGGCCGGCGCGGAGGATGGCGTTCATTCCCCCCACGAGGATGATGGGCACGCCGAGAGACCCTTTTCGCTCCCGGAACCGCCGCAGGACCTCAAGCTCCGCTGCCGTGTCCCCGTGCTCCCCCAGCAGGATACCGGACAGGTTACGGCAGGAAAGTCCGGAGTCCAGGAGCTTGGACCAGGAAGGGGTCTCCTCGACCCGGTACCCGTTCTCGGAAAGGAACCGGGCGGCGTGGCGGAGCACGGGCCACAAGGGCCTGGCGATGATTACGGCGTTTTCCATTGCGGATCCCGTGCGGCCGGGGGAATAGAGAACATCCTGCTATTATGATAAATCCTGCCGCTGGGGGGAATGCTTTTGGCGACTGCCGGCGGAACCATCATTGCCCTTCTTCCCCGCCCCCGTCGAGGACCTTTGCGTTTTTAAGCGCCACCGCGGCGACGTTCGCGAAGGCGGTGAGCAGCTCCTGGTCCTCTTCCGCGAAAGCGTACCGGCTGTAGTGGTCCACGTTCAGGACGCCTATGACCTCGTCCCCCCACTTGATCGGGACCGCCAGCTCCGACTGCACGTTCGGGTTCGCCTCCACATACCGGAAATCGCTCGTCACGTCGGGTAGCAGCGCCGGTTTCCCCTCCTTGGCCACCCACCCGGTGACCCCCTCCCCGATCCGGAGGAGAACCTCCTCCTTGACCTCCGGCCCGAGCCCCCGCTCGGCCTGGATGCGCAGCACGCCGGAAGGCCTTTCGATGAGGATCATGGATCCGCTGGGAGCCCCCAATAGGTCCGTGGCGCGGTCGATGATGAGCTCGAACAGGACCGCCGGGTCGCTCTCCTCGTTCAGCGCCCTGCTGATCTGGAAGATCGCTGCCAGCTTCTTCGCCTTCCGGTGGAGCCGGGCCACCAGGCTGGCGTTCTCGATCGCCACTCCCGCGAAGTTCGCCATCACGGAGAGGAGCTTCAGATCGGTGTCGGTGAGGTTCCTCCGGTCGAGAGGGGAAGCGGCGCAAACCACCCCGACGACCTCGGAGGGACCCCGGATCGGCGCGGCGAGGAACCCCTTGACGTCGAGGTGCCGCAGAAGGCGCAACAGCTTTCTGTTGAGGCCGGCCCGCGTTTCCGAAACGACCATCCCCTCGCCGCTGGCCAGGACCGGGGAAAAGACGCTGTCGTGGACCTCCCGGCGGTACTTCTCGAACTGCCTCCCCCGCGGGATCCCCGCACTCGCCCGGAGGTCGAGCTCCTCCTCCCCGGGCGACTTGAGAAGGATGACGACCCTCTCCACGCGCAGGATGGAGGTGGCGGCGGAGGCGATCAGGTCGAGGCTGCTCTGCATGTCGCCTACCGTCGTGTTCATCGCCTGCGACACTTCGAAAAAGCCGGAGGTCAGCGCCCCCGCGAGCGAAGCTTCCCTGGTAAAGACCGGGATCTTCTTCCCGAAGATCGCCTCCTGGAGAAGGGATCGGACCGTCATCTGCCCCCCAGCAGCCTACGCACGGTGGTCTTGAGCTCCTTCGTGTCGTGGGACTTCACGATATAGGCGTCCGACGCCCAGGTGGTGAAATCCTGCTTGAACTCCCCGAAGGCGGTCAGCAGAAGGACCGGGACCGACGCGTTTTTCTCCCGGATCCTCCGCAGCACTTCGAGACCGTCGAGCCCGGGCATCTTCACGTCGAGCGTCACGAGGTCCGGGCGGAACGATTCGAATTTTTTCAGCGCTTCGAGCCCGTCCGGGGCAAGTTCCACCTCGTACCCCTCCTCGACAAGCTCGTCCCGGTACAGCTCGCGGATGTTTTCCTCGTCGTCGACAACCAGGATCCGTTTCATGGAGGAAACCTCCTTCCCGTGCCCCGCGCCTTCCTCCGCGCGGCTGCACCTTTGCGGCTCGTCACGCTCACGCCTTCCGGCGGCTTCCCCTTTCCCCTTTCTTCACCGGTCCGGGAACCTCTCCCCACCGGGAGGTGAGCCCCGCGTCGATCCCGATTTGCTGAAGAATGCGGGATACGACGAAGTCGACCATCTCCGCGACCGTGGCCGGCCGGTGGTAGAACCCCGGGCATGCCGGAAGGATGTCCGCACCGGCGCGGGCCAGGGTGAGCATGTTCTCGAGGTGAACGGCGGAAAGCGGGGCTTCCCTCGGAACGACCACAAGAGGGATCCTCTCCTTCAAGGCAACGTCCGCACACCGCGAAAGAACCGAGGACGAAATGCCGTGGGCGATCCTGCCGAGCATCCCCATCGAACAGGGAGCGACGATCATCGCGTCCGGGGGATTGGACCCGGATGCGAACGGAATAGAGAAATCGTCCTCCTCATAAAGGTGAAACGCGGTCGGGGGCACGGACATCCGCTCCGCAAGCCACCGTTTCCTTCCCGGCAGGCCCATGCCGCGCAGCCGGCTCCTGCGCGCCGATCCCGGCCGGGGGACGTTTCCCGTTCCGATTTCCGCCTCCAGGATGTCCCATGCCGTAGCGGTGACGACCAGGTGAAGCCCCACCCGGCGGGCCGTAAGCGCTGCGCCGGTACGGACGCCGTATACGGCGCCGCTTGCGCCGGATATGCCGAGCAGCACCTTCATGGAGTTTTTTCTCCCCCCGATCCGCCGGCCGGGTCAGAGCGCAAGGTCAAGATAGGTGAACAGGCAAAGCGCGACGCTCACGACGCCGTTCAGGTTGAAAAACGCCACGTTCAGCCGGGAGAGATCGTCCTTATGCAGGATTGCGTGCTCGTACACCAGCACCGCGGAGCAGATTCCCCACCCCGCGAGGAACCACCAGCCCAGCCCAAAACTATAATAGCCCACCAGCAGGAGGCCCGCCATCACGAAGTGAAACCCCCGGGCCACCCACAGCGACCTCCCGACGCCGAGAAACCGCGGGATGGAGTGGAGCCCCTCCTTCCGGTCGAACTCGATGTCCTGGAGGGCGTAGAGGACGTCGAATCCGCTTACCCAGAAGAGGACAGCGAAGGAGATGATCAGGATCCTCGCATCGAACTCCCCCGTGACGGCGATCCATGCGGCCAGCGGCGCGGCCCCGAGGCAAAGCCCAAGCAGGATGTGGGACGCCCAGGTATAGCGCTTCGTATAGGAGTAGGAGAAAAGAAGGAGCAGGAGCACCGGGGAAAGCTTGAGGCACAGAGGGTTGAGCTTCGCCGCCGACAATTCGAGCAGGACCACCGACAGGAAGATGAAGACGGCCACCATCGGCTTGCTCACCTCGCCCTTCGGAATAGCCCGCTCCCGGGTGCGCGGGTTCTTCGCGTCGATGTCGGCGTCCACCAGCCGGTTGAACCCCATCGCGGCGCTTCGGCCCCCCACCATGGCCAGGACGATGTAGAAGACCGTATGGAGGGAGGGCACCCCGCGCGCGGCGAGAAACGCCCCCATCAGCGCGAACGGTAGCGCGAAAACGGTATGCGCCACCTTGATCATCTCGAGGTAGACGGTTACCCGGCCGAGCATGTCAGCACCCGTCCTCCCGCCGAGGGAATGGTTCGCCGCTTGCCCCGTCGCGAGAACACCCGGGGGACGGCTTCGCATCCTCGGAGGGGGGCTCCGTTCGTGGCTCGCCGTGCGATGAACCCACACGGCTGCGCTTTACCTCACTGCGCCCCCCTCCTGCGGCTGCTACGCCGACAATCGAGGACCCGGGGCGATGCGGGGGGTTCCACGAAGCGGCCTGTGGAGCGAGATCCCCGTTCCGGCGAGCGGAACCGGCAGCGAGCGGGCGGAGGTCGCGAGCGTAGCGGAGT
>DATHRT010000119.1:0-2688 GCA_035464915.1 Candidatus Limnocylindria bacterium | reverse complement strand
GCCGCTGCTGGACCACTTCGGGGTCGACCCGCTCTTCTTCGGGATCCTCGTGGCGCTCAACCTGCAGACCTCGTTCCTGACGCCGCCGATGGCGATGTCGTGCTATTACCTCAAGGGGATCGCGCCGCCGCACATCCAGCTCACGACGATCTTCAAGGGGGCGCTGCCGTTCCTGGCGATGGTCCTGCTCTGCATGGTCTGCATCTATGTTTTCCCGATCATCGTAACGTACCTGCCGGACATCGTGTACGGCGTTGTCAAGTAGGGACGAGAAACCCCCGTGTCCCGTTTGAAAACAGAGGAGGATCCGACTCTCCTGAGCGCCGTCGAGGCTGAGGAGGCGATTAGCAAAGGCCGGATCACATCCGAAGAGCTGGTGAGCGCCTGTCTAAGTCGCATCTCGGCGCTCGAGGACCGGGTCGGCGCCTGGGCGCACCTCGACCCCGATCTTGCCCTTACCCAGGCGCGTGAGGCGGACCTGGCGCGTCGGGAAGGCAAGGCGCTCGGTCCGCTCCACGGCATTCCGGTGGGGGTAAAGGATATCTTCGACACGAAGGACATGCCGACCGAGGACGGCACGGTCCTGCACGCCGGACGCCGGCCGATGGAAGATGCCACCGCGGTCGCCCTGCTCCGCGAGGCGGGGGCGATCATCCTGGGAAAGACCGTCACCACCGAGCTTGCGGTCTACTCGCCGGGCAAGACCCGCAATCCCCATGACCCCGAGCGCACCCCCGGCGGGTCCTCGAGCGGCTCCGCCGCGGCGGTGGCGGCGTTCATGGCGCCTCTTGCCATCGGAACCCAGTCCAACGGATCGATCATCCGTCCGGCTTCCTACTGCGGGGTGTACGGGTACAAACCGAGCCACGGACTCATCTCCCGGCATCGTGTGCTCCAGCAGTCTCGGCCCCTGGACCAGGTCGGCGTGTTTACGCGGACCATCGAGGATGCGGCGCTGATCGCGGAGCAGATGATGGCCTACGACGACCGCGATCCCGACACACGGCCGCGGGCGCGCCCCGCCCTCCAAAAGACGGCGGCCGAAGAGCCCCCTGTCAGTCCACGCCTGGCCTTCGTCAAGACGCCGGCATGGGACCAAGCCGACCAAGACACGAAAGAGGCGTTTGCGGAGCTGGTCGCGCGCCTGGGGGAGAATGCCGGGGTTTTCGACCTTCCGGGCATCTTCCAGGAGGCGGTCTCTTTGCACCGCACGATCATGGAGGCGGATCTCGCCAGAAGCTTCGAGCAGGAATATGCGCGAGGCAAGAAACGCTTGAGTCCCATCCTGCGGGAGATGATCGAGCGGGGGCAGAAGGTGCTGGCCGTGGAGTACAACCGGGCGCTGGGCCAGGTCCCGGTCTTCCGCCACGAGCTCGACAAAGTCTTCGAGTGGCATGACGCCATCATCACTCCCGCCACCACCGGCGAGGCCCCCGTCGGGCTGGAATCGACGGGAAGCCCGGTATTCTGCACACTATGGACCCTTTGCGGGATGCCCGCGATCACCCTTCCCTTGATGCAGGGTTCTCACGGTATGCCGATGGGTGTACAGTTGGTAGGGGCCAAAGGCGACGATGCCCGGCTGCTGCGAACGGCCCGCTGGCTCGCGGATTTCTCCGGCGATCCGCGTCCATCGCGGAAGAAGACGGAGAAGCCGAAGAGGGACAGGCATTGACGAACGGTAACGATCGAGGGCAGGAAAGGAGGCAGCGGCACCATGGCTAACATCATCACGGGAGTGATCGCAGTGGCGATGGGACTTGTGTTCTTTCTGTATTACGCCCTCCGGATAAAATCCGTTACGCTCTGGATAATCATCATCGGAGCCGTCATCATGCTGGTGTACGACTTTGTCGAATCGGTAAGGGAAAGCAATAAATTGCCACCCGGCAATTGACCCCTCCCCGAGCAGGGAAATCGCACCCCTGCACCCTCCGCACAACCATCCCGTCGGAGGTCTTCCCGCGCCCCATGGGATTCTTCCGATAAAGGACGCTCTCAGGCCACGCGGTCGCGCGGTTCCCGCCCGGCGAAGATGGCGTCCAGATTGTCGAGCGCCCGGAACCCCATCGCATCCCTCGTCTCCACCGTGGCGCTGGCGATGTGCGGCATCAGGAACACGTTGGGCAACTCCCGGTACTCCGGATGGATGTCCGGTTCGTTCGTGTAGACGTCCAGACCGGCTGCCGTCAGCTTCCCCGATTTTAGCGCCCCGATCAGTGCTTCATCGTCGACCACCGCGCCGCGGCTCGCGTTGATGACGATCGCCCCGTCCGGCAGGAGGGCGATGCGCGAGGCGTTGAGCAACCGGAAGGTCTCCGGGGTGGACACGCAGTGGAGCGTCAGGAAATCGCAATGCGGCATCAGGTCCTCGGGGGTCGGATGATAGATCGCCCCTTTCTCTATCCCAGGCGGCATTTTCCGCACATCGTGATAGTGAATCTCCATGTCGAATCCTCGGGCTCGCCTGGCAACTACCTGTCCGATCCGCCCGAATCCGAGAATCCCGAGCCGCTTGCCCGTCACCTGGGTGCCCACCATGAACGCGGGGCTCCAGTCCTTCCACGCACGGGTGCGGACCAGCCGCTCCCCCTCGCTTGCTCGCCTCGCCGCACCCAGCATGAGCATCATGGTCAGCTCCGCCGTGGCGTCGGACAAAACCTCGGGCGTGTTCGTGACGATGATCCC
>DATHRT010000118.1:0-8382 GCA_035464915.1 Candidatus Limnocylindria bacterium | reverse complement strand
CGTGGGAAAAACCGAGATCGCGCGACGCCTCGCGCGTCTGGCCCAGGCCCCGTTTGTCAAGGTCGAGGCCTCCAAATTCACCGAGGTAGGGTATGTCGGACGGGACGTGGAGTCGATGATCCGGGACCTGGCCGAGATCGCTGTCCACATGGTGCGCGCAGAGGAGATGAAAAAAGTGGCGATCCGGGCGCGGGGAAGCGCGGAGGAGCGCCTGCTGGACATCCTCCTTCCTCCCCGTCCGCACCGTCCGGGAGAGCAGCCTGCGGAACCGCCGGAGGCGGGCAGGGAGTCGAGGGAGAGGATGCGGGCCATGCTTCGGGAAGGAAAGCTTGCGGACCGCATGGTGGAGGTCGAGGTCCGCGAGAGCGGAATGCCGCCGATCGACCTTATCGGCGTTACGGGGGGCGGCGGGGAGGGACTCGAAGGGAACCTGCAGGAGATGCTGGGGAACCTCTTCCCCAAGAAGATCCGCCGGAAACGAATACGGGTCCCGGAGGCCCTCGCGTTTCTCGAGAAGGAGGAGGCGTCGCGGATGATCGACATGGACCAGGTGAAGGCGCTGGCAGTTCGGCGGACGGAGCAGAGCGGGATCGTCTTCCTGGACGAGATCGACAAGATCGCAGGACGGGAGTCCGCGGTCGGCCCGGACGTCTCGCGCCAGGGGGTTCAGCGGGACCTCCTGCCCATCGTGGAAGGTTCGAACGTCACCACGAAATACGGAATGGTCCGGACGGACCACATCCTGTTCATTGCTGCCGGTGCGTTCCACATGACGAAGCCCTCCGATCTCATCCCGGAGATGCAGGGCAGGTTCCCCATCCGGGTCGAGCTTGCCCCCCTCACCCGGGAGGATTTCGTGCGCATCCTGACCGAGCCGCACGGCTCCCTCACCCGGCAGTACTCGGAGCTGCTTGCCACGGAAGGAGTCCGGCTGACCTTCACCCCGGAGGCGGTGGACAGGATCGCCGAGATGGCTTGCGAGGTAAATGACCGCACGGAGAACATCGGGGCGCGCCGGCTTCACACGATCATGGAAAAGTTGCTGGAGGATCTCCTGTTCTCCGCCCCGGAGATCGCCGGGCAGGAGATCGTCGTCCCGGCGGAGTACGTGGAGGAGAAACTCGCCGGCATCGTCCGGGATGTGGACGTCAGCCGATACATTCTCTGAGGGACGGAACCATGGGAGACATGCAGGGATACCTCCAGAAGGCCCGGACGCTCACCGAAGCGCTCCCCTACATCCGGGAGTTCAGCGGGAAAACCCTCGTCATCAAATACGGCGGGGCGGCGATGGTGGGCGAGGAGAGGATGTCCTCGTTCGCGCAGAACATCGTCCTGCTGCAATACGTCGGGATTCGCCCCATCGTCGTCCACGGGGGAGGACCCCAGATCGACCGCATGCTGGAGAAGCTTTCGATTCCCTTTCAGCGCAAGGAGGGCCTGCGGGTGACCTCCCCCGAGGCGATGGAAGTGGTGGAGATGGTGCTCGGGGGGACGGTAAACAAGCGGATCGTCGCCCTGATCAACCTGTTCGGAGGCAAGGCGGTCGGGCTGACGGGGAAGGACGGGGAACTGATCCGCGCGCGGAAACATTTCGCTCCCTCTCCCGCGGGGGCGACTGCTGCCCCTCTGGACCTGGGGCTCGTGGGAGAAGTGGTCGAGGTCCGCCCGGGCATTCTTCGCACACTGGAGAGTAGCGGCTTTGTGCCCGTCATTGCGCCGATCGGGGTGGGGGAGCAGGGGGAAGCGTACAACATCAACGGGGACACCGTTGCCGCCGAGGTGGCCGGGGTGCTCTCGGCGGAGAAGCTCATCCTCCTGACCGATGTCCCCGGCGTGATGGATGCTCAGGGGAACCTCGTGTCCACCATGACCGCGGACGAGACGGCGTTCGCCATCAAGAGCGGGACGATCACCGGCGGGATGATTCCCAAGGTGGAATGCGGATTGACGGCGCTGGGCAAGGGGGTGAGGAAGGTGCACATTCTCGATGGGCGCGTACCCCACAGCGTGCTTTTGGAAATCTTCACCGATGCCGGCATCGGGACGGAAATTATCCCTCCGGAACCGGGAACGTAACGGGAATGACGTCCTCCGAGATCATCAGCATGACGCAGACGTACCAGATGGGGAACTACTCCCGCAACCCCGTCGTCTTTGTCCGGGGAGAAGGAACGCGGCTGTTCGATGCCGACGGGAGGGAATATCTCGATTTCCTGGGGGGGATAGCGGTCACCCTGCTGGGGCACGCCCACCCCGGAGTCTCGCAAGCCGTCTCCCTGCAGGTGAAGAACCTTGTCCACGTTTCCAATCTCTTCCATGTCCCCGTCCAGGCGGAACTGGGAAGGCTCGTATCCGCGTCCACGACCGGTGGCAAGGTGTTTTTCTGCAACAGCGGGACCGAGGCGAACGAGGCGGCGATCAAACTCGCAAGGAAGTGGTCCGCGGACCGGGGAAAAGTGGGGGCGCACGAAATCGTCGTGGCGGAGGGTTCGTTCCATGGACGCACCTACGGGGGACTCTCCGCAACGGCCCAGCCGAAACTTCACAAAGGGTTCGAGCCTTTGCTGCCCGGGTTCCGGACGGTGCCGTTCGGGGACGCGGCAGCGCTCGAGGCGGCCCTGACGGACAGGACATGCGCGTTCCTCATCGAGCCGATCCAGGGGGAGAGCGGAGTCCGGGTCCCTCCCCCCGGATATCTGGCGGCTGCCGAGCGGCTCTGCAGGGAAAGGGGGATTCTGATGGTGGCGGACGAGATCCAGACCGGCCTGGGGCGAACCGGTTCGGTACTCGCGAGTGAGCGGTTCGGAATCACCCCCGACATTGTCACTCTGGCGAAAGGACTGGCCAACGGTCTCCCGCTGGGCGCCGCTGTGGCGACCGACGAGGTCGCCGCGTCCTTCGGACCCGGCACCCACGGCGCCACGTTTGGAGGGAACCCGGTCTGCTGCGCCGCATCCCGGGTCGTATTCGAAACGCTTCGGACACCGGGGTTCCTCGACGAGGTCCGCCGCAAGGGGGATCTGTTCGCGGAGGGCCTCCGGAAGATGGCGGCGCGTCGGGAGGACATCAGAGAGGTCCGGGGCATGGGGCTCATGCTGGCGATCGAAATGGACGGGGAGACCCGGGAGCTTGCGAACCGTTGCCTTGCGAGCGGTCTCGTCGTGAACAGCACGGCGGGGAATGTTCTCCGGTTTCTCCCGCCGCTGACCGTCACCGACGGGGAGATCCAACAGGGCCTCTCGATTCTCGAGCGCTCCCTGCCGGAGGGGGGGAGAAAGTGAAGAAGGATCTCCTTCGGGTTCTCGATCTTACCGGGCGCGAGGTCCTTTCCCTCGTCTCTTCCGGTCATGCATGGAAGCGGAGGTGGAGGCGACGGAACGCTCCGCGCCCTCTCGCAGGCAAGTCGCTGGCCATGGTGTTCCAGAAAGCGTCCACGAGGACCCGGGTGTCGTTCGAGGTAGGGATGGCGAGGCTGGGCGGCCACGCCCTCTTCCTTTCCCCGGCGGACACCCAGATCGGACGCGGGGAGCCCGTCCGGGACACCTCCCGCGTTCTTTCCCGGTATGCGGATGGGATCATGATCCGGACGTTTTCCCACGCCGTCGCCGAAGAGATGGCTGTCGCGGCGTCCGTCCCCGTGATCAACGGGCTGACGGATGACCACCACCCGTGCCAGGTTCTTGCCGATCTCATGACGGCCCGGGAGCGCGGCCTCGACCTGCGTCGGATGCGCATCGCCTATGTCGGTGACGGAAACAACGTGGCGAACTCCTGGGTGGAAGCGGCCCACCTCATCGGGTTTACGTTACGCCTCGCATGCCCGAAGGGGTACGAGCCTTCCGAGAGGATCCGCAGGGAGGCGGAGGCGATCGGAAAGGGGGACGTCCGCGTGTTGCGGGATCCGGTCGAGGCGGTAAGAGAGGCGGATGTCCTGTACACCGACGTGTGGACGAGCATGGGACAGGAAAAGGAGCGGCGCAAACGCCTCGCGGCGTTCCGCGGTTACCGGATCGATTCCGACCTGCTCCGGCTGGCCGGGAAGAATGCGATCGTGATGCACTGCCTTCCTGCCCATCGCGGGGAGGAGATCACCGACGAGGTTATCGAAGGGACCCAATCCGCCGTGTTCGACCAGGCGGAGAACCGTCTGCATGCGCAGATGGCCATCCTGGAGAAACTCATCCCCCATGGGACGTAGGGAGGAGAAAGACGTGCAAAAGGTGAAGAAGGTCGTTCTCGCGTATTCCGGGGGGCTCGATACGTCGGTCATCCTTCGGTGGCTGATCGAGACGTACGACTGCGAGGTGATCGCCTACGTGGCGGATCTCGGTCAGGGGGAGGAGCTCGCGCCCGTCCGCACCAAGGCGAAGAAGACCGGCGCCTCGAAGGTGTACGTGGAAAACGTCCAGGACGAGTTCGTCCGGGATTTCATCTTCCCCGCCCTCATGGCGAACGCGGTGTACGAGGGGTCGTACCTCCTCGGAACTTCCATCGCTCGGCCCCTCATCGCGAAGAAGCAGATCGAGGTGGCCCGCAAGGAGAAGGCGGACGCCGTATCGCACGGTTCGACCGGCAAGGGGAACGATCAGGTTCGGTTCGAGCTCACCTACTATTCGCTCATGCCCGGCATACGCGTCATCACGCCCTGGCGGGAGTGGGATTTCCGGTCGCGGACCGACCTCGTGGAGTATGCGAAGAAACACGGCATCCCGACCCCCGTGACGGTGCGGAAACCGTATTCGAGCGACCGGAACCTCATGCACATCAGCTTCGAGGGGGGGATCCTCGAAGACCCGGCGGCGGAGCCGCCCGAGGACATGTTCGTCCTTACCCGTTCCCCGGAGAAGGCCCCGGACAAACCGACGTACGTGGAGATCGATTACGTACGGGGGGTTCCCGTGGCGGTAGGCGGAAAAAAAATGGGACCGGCGAAGCTCCTCGCGCATCTCAACAAGCTGGGGGGGATCAACGGGATCGGCCGCGTCGATCTGGTCGAGAACCGGTACGTGGGGATCAAGTCCCGCGGCGTGTACGAGACCCCGGGGGCGACCATCCTTTACGTAGGGCACCGGGCGGTCGAATCGATTACCCTTGACCGGGAGGTGATGCATTTCCGGGACTCGTTGATCCCCAAGTTCGCCGAACTCATCTATTACGGGTACTGGTACTCCCCGGAGATGGAGCTGCTCAGGGGGATGGTGGAGAAGAGCCAGGAGAACGTGACCGGCACCGCAAGGCTGAAGCTGTACAAGGGTAACTGCACCGTGGTGGGACGATCGAGCCCCGTCTCTCTCTACCGGAGCGATTTCGCCACCTTCGAGAAGGAGACCGTGTTCAACCAGCGCGACGCGGAGGGATTTGTGAAGATCAATGCGCTCAGGCTCAAGATCCGGGCCATGCGCAGGGACAGGAAGAGCTGACATGGCAAAGAAGAAAAAACCGTGGAGCGGAAGGTTCGAAGGGCAGATCGACGCGTTCGTCGAGGATTTTACGGCGTCGATTCCCTACGACGTTCTCCTGTACCGGCACGACATCGAGGGGAGCATCGCCCACGCGCGGATGCTCGGGAAACAGAAGATCATCCCGCAGGCAGAAGCCAGGAAGATCGTCGCGGCCCTGACGGCCATTCGGGAGGAGATCGATGCGGGGAAACTCTCCTTTCACCCCTCCCAGGAAGACATCCACATGGCGGTGGAGCAGTTCCTGACCCGGAAAGTGGGGAAGATCGGGGGAAAGCTCCACACCGGAAGGAGCAGGAACGACCAGGTGTCGCTGGACCTGCGCCTGTACCTGCGCGATTCAATCGATGACATCGTCTTGATGATGGACAAGGTCAAGGAGGCGATCCTCGCGCGCGCGGAGGAGCTTTTCGGCGTCGTGATGCCCGGGTACACGCACATGCAAAGGGCCCAGCCGGTGCTCTTCTCCCATTATCTTCTTGCCTACTACGAAATGCTCTCGCGGGACCAGGACCGCTTCCGGGACGCCCGCAGGAGGACGAACGTCTCCCCTCTCGGGGCGGGAGCCCTCGCGGGGACCACCTTTCCGGTCGACCGGGAATTTGTCGCGGTGGAACTCGGGATGGAGGGGGTGAGCGAGAACAGCATCGACGCCGTGTCCGACCGCGATTTCGCGGCGGACTTCCTGTACGCCTGTGCAATGGCCATGATGCATCTGTCTCGTCTCTCCGAGGAGATGGTCTACTGGTCCTCCGCCGAGTTCGGGTTTCTCTCGCTGCCCGATCCGCTTTGCACCGGAAGCAGCATCATGCCGCAGAAGAAGAACCCTGACGTCCCCGAGCTCATCCGGGGGAAGGCGGGCCGGGCGTACGGCAACCTGATGAACCTGCTTACCGTGATGAAGGGGCTTCCGCTCGCGTACAATCGCGACATGCAGGAGGACAAGGAGCCGGTGTTCGACTCGGCGCGAACGGTCAAGGAGTCCCTCATCGGTGCGGCGCTGCTGATCCGGGGGATGACGGTCAACGAGGACCGGATGCGCGCGGCGTGCGATGACGGATTCCTGACCGCAACGGACCTTGCCGATTATCTGGCCCGGAAAGGGATACCGTTCCGGAAAGCCCATGAGATCACCGGAAAGATCGTCCGCTATTGCGAAAAGAACGGGAAACGTCTCAAGGATCTGAGCCTGAAGGAGTTCCGCTCCTTCTCGCGCAAGATCGGGGAGGACGTCGGCGATTTCGTGTCTCTTACGAATTCCGTCCGGATGCGCAACCTCCGGGGCGGGACCGGGCCGAGGCGAGTGAAGACCCGCCTGGAGGCGCTGAAAAAATCATGAGTCCTCGGACCAGGGGCGTCCGAGCCCGCTTCGCCCTCGTCCTGTTTCTCGTCGCCGTCAGCCTTCTTTCCGCGTGCGGGCGCAAGGCGAAGCCCGAGCCCCTGTGGGGGAGGGCGGCTTCTTGGCAGGTTCAGTCCCGGACGAGGTGAAACAATGCACCATTTCGCAATAAAGGGCAGGGAGATGGTTTGCGAGGGGGTTCCCCTTCGGAAAATCGCCGACGCCGTGGGAACCCCCGTATACGTATACAGCCACGCGACCCTCTCCCACCACTACGGTGTATTCGACCGGGCGTTCTCCGGCATTCCTCACATCATCTGCTACTCGATGAAAGCGAACCCGAACGGTTCCATCATCCGGACGTTTACCAACCTCGGGAGCGGGGTGGACATCGTGTCCGGCGGAGAGCTTTCCCGCGCAATCTCGTCGGGAGCACCTCCCTCCAAGATCGTGTACTCCGGAGTCGGGAAGATGAAGTGGGAAATCGCCGAGGCCCTCCGGCGGGGGATCCTGATGTTCAACGTCGAGTCCCGGCAGGAGCTGGAGACGATCGACGAGATCGCGCGCGGAATGCGGAAACGGGCGCCCATCTCCCTTCGTGTGAACCCGGATGTGGACCCGAAGACTCACCCGTACATCTCCACAGGGCTGAAGAAGAACAAGTTCGGCATCCACATCGACCAGGCGATGCGGGACTACGAGTGGGCGGCGAGGCGCAGGCACATCGAGGTCATCGGGGTGGACTGCCACATCGGCTCCCAGCTCACGGAAATCTCCCCCTTCCTGGACGCTGCCGGCAGGGTCCGGGCGCTGGTCGACCGTCTGATGCGCAAGGGGCTCGACATCCGATACGTCGATATCGGGGGCGGACTCGGAATCACTTACGAGGACGAGATTCCGCCGGACCCGCAGCAATATGCGGACGCCATCGTGGGCGCGTTCCGGGGCCTGCCCGTCACGGTCATTCTCGAGCCGGGACGGGTGCTCGTGGGGAACGCAGGGGTCCTGCTCACACGCATGCTCTACACCAAGCCTTCCCAGGAGGGGAACGAAAAGGGGAAGGGGAAGCAGTTTTTCATCGTCGATGCGGCGATGAACGACCTCGCGCGGCCGTCGCTCTACGGTTCCTACCACAGCATCGTCCCCGTGGCGGTCCGTGCGAGGAAAAAGGTGATGGCGGACGTGGTGGGGCCTGTCTGCGAATCGGGGGATTTCCTGGCGAAGGACCGGGAACTTTCCGCTATCCGCGCGGGAGAGCTTGTGGCGGTGATGAGCGCAGGCGCCTACGGTTTTTCGATGGCCTCGACGTACAACTCGCGCCCTCGCGCTGCGGAGGTGATGGTGAGCGGAACGCGGTTCGAGGTGGTGAGGCAGAGAGAGACGATACGGGAGCTGACCCGGGGGGAACGGACCGCGTCGTTCCTCAAACGCCGAAGAAGGTAGGCGAAGACGCCCGGGGACCGGAGGAGATTCCCGGGGATGATGGAACGGGAGAAATCAATCTGCTACCATAACGGGACATTTCGCGGAGCGGAGCGGACGTGAAGAAGGGGATTCCCTTTTCCAAGCTGAACGGCAGCG
>DATHRT010000117.1:0-3163 GCA_035464915.1 Candidatus Limnocylindria bacterium | reverse complement strand
TTTCGTCCCAAGGAGGAGGACGCCGAGTTTGCCCGGATCAAGGAGATCTACAATGACTCCTGGTCCGCCAACTGGGGTTTCGTCCCCCTGAGCGATGGGGAGATGCGGGACATTCAGAAGAGCGTGATGACCTTCGCGGATCCCGAACTGGCTTTCTTCATCGATTACGAGGACGACCCCGCGGCGGTCTGCGTAATCTTCCCCGACATCAACCCATTGCTCAAGCGTCTCAACGGGCGGATCGGCCTGCGGGGTTTGCTGAAGGTGCTCCTCAATCGCCGGAAGATCGCCGGATTGCGGTGTTTGATGTTCGGGATCAAGGACAAGTACCGGCAATTGGGAATCCCCATGCTGGCCTTCCACCACATCTTTGAGGTTGTGCGGCAAAAGGACAAATACCGTTCTCTGGAGCTGGGCTGGACCCTGGAGGACAACGAGGCCGTCAACACCCTGGCCGTGGAAGCGGGCGCAAGACCCTACAAGAGATATCGCATATTCCGAAAGTCTCTTGGTCATTCCGCGTCCCGTGAACGTCCGGCATTGCAGGGGAGGTCCGACCATGTTGGCTGAGGAGCGACTTCCCATCATTGCGTTTGTCTGGAGACCTGGCGAGATCAGCCTGCCCGTGTCCGAAATGGCACGACGCACGGGCAGCCGGGCCATCTTTGATTTTTCCGCGATGAGGGCGGATGCATTGCATTCGTTCTTGCAAAAGGCTGACCCGGTCGGTCTTGTCCGCGATATCAAGATTTCCGCCTCCGTCCTGATGAATCCATCCGTCGGCCGGCTCCTGAAGGAAACAGGCGCCCGGAATCTCTGGGTAGAATGCACGTCCCACTTTTTCCCGGGGGATCCTTCGGTCTTTCTGCATCGACTGCGGACTTTGTCGGAAGAGTACCGCTGCTTTCCCATTGTCGGGGACGTGCCTCTCCTGGCCGCCATGGTCAAGGATGGTTCGGGCATCGGGAGCATCGTCCTCAAGGGGTGCGAGGCCGCCGGATTCGTGAGCGGCGAGACGACCTTGTTCCTCTATTCGGCGGCCAAGGAATTGTTGCGCGACTCTGCGAAGCCATTGGACGTCCTCCTCTGGGGCGGCGTCTCCACCCCCGAGGCGGCCGCGGCCTTCCTGTCCACCGGAGCCGCCGGCATCGTCTTCGAGAGCGTCCACTGGCTGACCGATCTGGTGGTCATGAACGATCGCCAGCGCCAGCAACTCGCCAGACTCCACATGGATTCCACCGCTCTGGTGGGCTTGAACGTGCAGGTTCCGTGTCGCCTTTTCAACAAGGGGAACTCGCTGGCCTTCAAGAAGATTCAGGCGTTCGAGGATGCGCTGTGCGCCGCCGGGATCACGGACGAAAGCCGTCGTGCCTTCGTCGGCCAGGTGCAGGGCAGCGCCCTCCATCCCCTGGACAGCCGTTTCACCCGGAGCGAGGTCATCCCTCTGGGCGTGGAGGCGGCCTTCGCCGCGTCGTTTGCCGAGCGTTTTGGGGCCGGAACCGAGAAGGCCGTGAACGCCTTCCTGGCGGAGATGCGGACCTTGTGCTGCGCAGCCGAGGCGAAGAAGGATTGCTTCCTGGACAGCCCCGTAGCCCGGGAGATGGGCGTCCGGTACCCCTTTATCCAGGGCGCCATGTCCTCGATCACCGATACCCCGGAGTTTGCCTCCGAGATTGCCGATGCCGGCGGGCTGCCCACCATCGCCCTCGGCATGATGGATGCCCAGGCCTGCGACCGCAGGCTGGAACGCCTGCCGGAGATCATGGGCGGACGCCCGTATGCGGTGAATGTCGTCTCCCTGGCCGAGAACCCGTTCCGGGAAGCGCATCTGGCCTGGATCAAGCAACACCGGCCCCGTTTTGTCTGGATCGCCGGAGGAGACCTCTCCCCCATACGGGAATTGCTGCAATGCGGCATTGGCATCGTGTATATCGCCCCGGATGAGGCCCTGTTGAAGCTCGCCCTGGAAGCGGGCGTCCGCTACGTGGTTTGCGAGGGCTACGAGGCCGGCGGCCACATGGGGCTACATAGCACGCTCACCCTGGCGCAAATGGTGCTGGACCTCAAACGTCGCCAGCCTTCCCTGTTCCGGGACTGTCGGGTGATCCTGGCCGGGGGCATC
The DNA here is from genome assembly GCA_035464915.1 of Candidatus Limnocylindria bacterium. Lineage (GTDB taxonomy): Bacteria > Desulfobacterota > Deferrimicrobia > Deferrimicrobiales > Deferrimicrobiaceae > CSP1-8. The sequence goes on along the minus strand of DATHRT010000117.1, from coordinate 1,041 downwards.
TTCAATCGGGAAACCGCCTTCCTGGCCGCTTTGCTCGGCGCCGACGCCATCCAGATGGGCACGGCCTATCTGGCCACCCGGGAGATCGTTGATACGGGCGCCTTGACGGCCCTCTATCAGCGGATGATCGTGGAATCGCCGCCGGGGGGAACGGTCGTTTCGGGCCAAAGCACCGGACTTCGCATACGCTCCTTGAAGACCCCGAGAATGGCCGCCGTCTTCACTCTGGAACGGGAGTTTGCCGCGGGCCGCCAGGACGAGCAGTCTTTCCGCACGAAAATGGAGGAGATGACCGCTGGGAGCCTCTTCGCGGCGGCCCGGGGCGTGGACCGCCAAAGCGGGCAGCCGCTGGATGATCAGGCGTGTCTGGAACGTGGGCAATTCATGAGCGGGTCCTGCGCCGGATTGATCCGTAGCGTCCAGAAGCTTACTTCCTTTCACCGCGAGTTGGCCGAAGGCCCGCTCGCGCTCCGTCAGCCCTTTGCGGCGTCGACCGCTACAACCGCGGCACTTTCCCCCGACGCGCCGCTGCCCGTGGAAACCCCAACCCCCGGGGTTGGCCGGAGATCGGAGGGCGTCGCCCGCCCGGGAGATTACCGCGACCGGGTGGCCATCACCGGGATGAGCGTCTTCAATGCCCTCGGGAAGAGTCCGGAAGAGGTCTGGGCGGCAAGCGTGGCCATGAAGAGCGGCGTTACCCTGGTTCCTCCATCCCGGTGGAATCACGACCACTATTATGATCCGCGGCCGCGCGTTACGGACAAGACCTACTGCCGGGTGGGCGCCTTCGTGGACTTTCCGATTTCACGCAATGAACTGGGGATTCCCCCACAGGATTTCCGGACCATGACCGCGGCCACCAGGACCACCCTCTGGCTGGCGCAAAAAGCCATCCTGGCCTCCGGCATCCTGGAGTCGGGTATCCCGCGCGAGCGCATCGCGGTCCTCATCTCCCAGAACTCCGGAGAGGCGGCTGGCACCCTCACCGACATGATCATCCGGGAGTACGTGCACGAAATCCTCCCTGCCATCAAGCGGGTC
>DATHRT010000116.1:0-3782 GCA_035464915.1 Candidatus Limnocylindria bacterium | reverse complement strand
AACTCCAACCCCGCGACGATCATGACCGACCCCGCCATGGCGGACGCCACCTATATCGAGCCGCTCACCGTCGCCTGCCTCACGGAGATCATCGAAAAGGAGAGGCCCGACGCCCTCCTGCCGAACCTCGGGGGGCAGACGGGGCTCAACCTTTCCTCCACCCTGGCCCGGGAAGGGGTGCTCGAGAAATACGGAGTCAAGGTGATCGGCGTCAACGTCGACGCCATCAAGCGCGGCGAGGACCGCCAGGAGTTCAAGAACACGATGAACCGTCTCGGCCTCGAGATGCCCCGGAGCGAAATCGCCCACACCCTCGTGGAGGCGAAGGAGGTCGTGAAGAGGATCGGCTTCCCCGTCGTGATCCGCCCCGCCTATACGCTCGGGGGAACCGGGGGCGGCTTCGCCTACAACCTGGAGGAGTTCGAGACGATCGTCTCCCGGGGCCTCTCCATGAGCATCGTCGGCCAGGTCCTCGTGGAGGAGTCCGTTCTCGGGTGGGAGGAGCTCGAACTCGAGGTGGTCCGGGACGCCAGGGGGCAGAAGATCACGGTCTGCTTCATCGAGAACGTGGACGCCATGGGGGTCCACACGGGCGACTCCTTCTGCACCGCGCCGATGCTCACCATCGCCCCGGAGCTCCAGGAGCGGCTTCAGAAACATTCCTACGACATCGTGGACGCCATCGAGGTCATCGGGGGGACGAACATCCAGTTCGCCCACGACCCTGCCACGGGCCGCGTGGTCGTCATCGAGATCAACCCCCGCACCTCCCGCTCCTCCGCCCTGGCGTCCAAGGCCACGGGGTTCCCCATCGCCTTCGTTTCTTCCCTGCTCGCCTGCGGCTTGACCCTCGACGAGATCCCTTATTGGCGGGACGGCACGCTCGAGAAGTACACTCCTTCCGGGGATTACGTGGTCGTCAAGTTCGCCCGGTGGGCCTTCGAGAAGTTCCCGGGGGTGGAGGACCGGCTCGGCACCCAGATGCGCGCCGTAGGCGAGGTGATGAGCCTCGGAAAGACTTACAAGGAGGCCTTCCAGAAGTCGATCCGGTCCCTCGAGATCGGCCGGTACGGCCTGGGGTTCGCGAAGGACTTTCATCGTCGCTCCCTCGAGGAGCTCCTGGATCTCCTCGTCGAACCGACGAGCGAGCGCCAGTTCGTCATGTACGAGGCGCTGCGCAAGGGGGCGGAGGTCGAAGACCTCTACCGGCGCACCCACATCAAGCCGTGGTTCATCCGGCAGATGAAGGAGCTCGTGGAGCTCGAGGAACAGGTGCTGCGATGCAAGGGAGGCCTCCCGCCGGACGACCTGCTCGCCCGGGCCAAGCGGGACGGGTTTGCCGACAGGTACCTCGCCGAAATCCTCGGCGTGCCGGAGGCGGCGGTCCGAAAGAAGCGGACCGCCCTGGGGGTGGTCGAGGCGTGGGACGCGGTTCCCGTGAGCGGGGTGGAGAACGCCGCCTACTACTACTCGACCTACAACGGCCCCGACCGGGTGCCCACCAGCGCGCGGAAGAAGATCCTCGTCCTGGGGGGCGGCCCCAACCGGATCGGCCAGGGAATCGAGTTCGACTACTGCTGCGTCCACGCGGCGTTCGCCCTGCGGGAGGCTGGGTACGAGTCGATCATGATCAACTGCAACCCCGAGACCGTCTCCACCGACTACGACACGTCCGACAAGCTCTATTTCGAGCCCCTCACGGTGGAGGACGTCCTGGCCATCTACGAAAAGGAGAAGCCCGAGGGGGTCATGGTCCAGTTCGGGGGGCAGACGCCGCTCAACATCGCCTCGGAGCTGGAGATGGCGGGCGTCCGGATCCTCGGGACCCCGCCGGCGGTCATCGACCTGGCCGAGGACCGGGACCATTTCCGCATGCGGATCGAGAAGCTCGGGATTCCCCAGACGGAGTCCGGGATGGCCTCCGACCTGGACGAGGCGCTCGCGATCGCCCATCGGATCGGCTATCCGCTCATGGTCCGTCCTTCCTACGTCCTGGGGGGGAGAGCCATGGAAAAGGTGTTGGACGAGGAGGACCTGCGGACCTATCTGGCGAAGGCCGTGGAGATCTCCCCCGAGCGGCCCGTCCTGATCGACCGGTTCCTGCCGGACGCCGTCGAGGTCGAGGCGGACGCGATCTCCGACGGGACGGACGCCTTCATCCCGGCCGTCATGGAGCACATCGAGCTGGCGGGGATCCATTCCGGCGACTCGGCCTGCGCCATCCCCCCCATCACCCTCGCCGCGGAGCATATCGCGACCATCGAGGAGTACACCCGGAGGATCGCGGTGGAGTTCGGCGTGGTCGGGCTCATGAACATCCAGTACGCCATCGCCGGGGGCACGGTCTACATCCTGGAGGCCAATCCCAGGGCGAGCCGGACCGTCCCCCTCGTCTCGAAGGTGTGCAACATCCCGATGGCCCGGCTGGCGACGCGGGTGATGCTCGGGGAGAAGTTGAAGGACCTGGGCCTGACCCGCCGGCCCGTCCCCCACTTCGGGGTCAAGGAGGCGGTCTTCCCGTTCAACATGTTCCCCGAGGTCGACCCTCTCCTGGGGCCCGAGATGCGCTCCACCGGGGAGGTCCTCGGGATAGCGGAGACGTACGGCGAGGCGTTCTTCAAGTCCCAGGAGGCGGCCTACCAGGCCATCCCCCTGTCGGGGACGGTCCTCATCACCGTCGCCGGGGCGGACAAGGCGGGCGCCGTCGAAGCCGGGCGGCGGTTCGCCTCGCTGGGCTTCCGGATCGTGGCGACGGAAGGAACGCAGCTGTCACTGACGGAAGGAGGCGTTCCCGCCGAACCGATCCTCAAGCTTCAGGAGGGGAGACCCAACATCGTCGACGCGATCAAGAACGGGGAGATCCAGCTCGTGGTGAACACCCCCGCCCGGAAGGAGAGCATCTACGACGACTCGTACATCCGGAAAGCGGCCGTCGCGAGCAAGGTCCCCTACATCACGACGACGGCCGCCGCCATCGCCGCGGCGAAGGGGATCGAGGCGATCCGGAAAGGGCGGGGGACGGTTCGCAGCCTCCAGGAGTACCACGCCCGCTGCGGCTGGTAAGGCCAGGCGCACGGGAAGCGCCATCCCGGTATAGGGCGATCCGTTATGCCAATGCGTCCACTATGGCATTAAAGGTTGCGCTGGGGCGCATCGCTTTTGACGTCTTTACCGGATCCGGATCGTAGTAGCCGCCCAGATCCTGCGGTTTCCTCTGGGCGCCCAGCAGCTCCTGATTGATTTTCTCCTCGTTCTCTTCGAGCTGCTTCGCCACTTTGGCAAAACGGGCCTGCAGCTCCTTGTCCTTGTCCTGTCCCGCCAACGCCTGCGCCCAATACATCGCGAGGTAGAAATGGCTCCCCCGGTTGTCGATCTCGCCCACTTTTCTGGCCGGCGACTTGTTGTTGTCCAGGAACTTGGCGATCGCCTGTTCCAGCGTCTCCGACAGGACTTTGACTTTTCCCTTTTTGGTCGTATTCGCGATATGTTCCAGTGACGCGGAAAACGCCGAGAATTCGCCGAGGGAATCCCACCGCAGGTACCCTTCCTTCACGAACTGCTGGACATGCTTGGGCGCCGAGCCGCCGGCTCCCGTCTCGAACAGTCCGCCTCCGTTCAGAAGAGGAACGATCGAGAGCATTTTGGCGCTGGTGCCGATTTCGATGATCGGGAACAGGTCGGTCAGGTAATCCCGCAACACGTTCCCGGTAACGGAAATCGTATCTTTCCCCGCCCGGATTCTCTCCAGCGAGAACCGCATCGCTTCCTGCGGAGCCATGATG
>DATHRT010000115.1:0-9278 GCA_035464915.1 Candidatus Limnocylindria bacterium | reverse complement strand
AGTGACCGTAGTCAGCCGGCCACCAGTCCTGCGAGTCGGTCATCAGCGCATAGAGGTCCTTCTTCAGTGCCTCCAGGTCGAGTTTCTTGAATTCCTCAGCGTAGTTGAACTCCTCGCCCATCGGGTTGCTCATGGGAGAATGCTGATGAAGAATCTTGAGGTTCAACTGGTTCGGCCACCAGTCCCGGTTCGACGTGCCCCTGCTGGCAGTGGGTTTGTCAGCTCCGCCCGTTACCGGACACTTGCTCTCTTTATTCATCTCTGATCTCCTTTCCTACTGGTTGTCGGGGACGGGGGCGCCGGCCGTTGTAGTCAATCGCTTCTTGTCCTTCATCTTTGCCTCCTCTGTTGTTCTCATCCGTGGGTTGTCGCTCGGAAATTTATCTAAGCTGGAATAACTCCTACTCCTTGGTAAAAAAAATGTGCCGCGATCTACATGGTTTTCCGTTTCTGACATTCGACGCATATGCCTTCCACGTGCACGGTAGTGCGAAACATCTGGAATCTCGCTAGCGTTGATGCCGGAGGTTCCAGGAGGTCGAACTTCTCTGCGGAAAAATCGAAGATTTTCCTGCACCGGAGGCAGATCAGGTGGTGGTGCCTCGCGGTATTCGGGTCATACCGTTTTGCGTTCCCGACGAACAGGACCGACCCGATGATGTTTTTTTCCTCCATCATCGATAAGGTCCGATAGACCGTATCCCGGGAGATATGCGGGTGTTCCCGTGAGACGTGACGATAGACGGCATCGGCGTCGGGATGAATTCCCGTAGCCTTTACGGCCCGGAGAATTGCCACCCGCTGCGGGGTAACCCTCGTCCCCTGTTCCCGAAGCACCTTTTCCGCCCAACCAGTTTTCTCTGACATATATCCTATATAGGAATAAATCCCACATAATGTCAACTCGTAAATATGATGATCGCCGTTACCTGATGGGGACGCGCCGGTTGCCTGCCTACCAAGCCGAAATCGCCGTCCCGCGGGGCTTAGGAGTGCATGGAAACATTAAAGATAATCCCACCGCTTGTCGATAGATTTACAGGGCGCCAGGGTAATTGAAGGCGCGGTGCATATCTCTCTCCATGCGCCGGCCCGCAACAACTGGGGGAAAGAGCGATACGCATGGTGAAAACTCCTTTCGTCAAACAACTCTTTTCAATACGCCGTGCATCTTGCCTGGCTCTGGCTCTCTGTCTGTTTGCGCCCGTACTATTGCACGCCGAGCCTGCAAGGCAGATTTTACTAGTGCATTCCTATTCGCAGGAATACCCCTGGACCCAGGGGCAGCACAAGGGTTTCATCCAGACACTTGCAGCCGAAGCACAAGGGGAATTCCTCGTCAGCACCGAGTATCTGGATACCAAACGACGAGCCTATGAAGAGACGTACGCGATCGAGATGGCTCGTCATTTGCGCGTAAAGTATGCGAATACCAAACTGGCGGCGATCTATCTCACAGACGATAACGCCTTGTTGTTTGTCCGTGACCACCTCTCCCGCGTCTTTCCCGGCGTGCCCGTCTTCTTTTCCGGGGTGAATGACTACGGCGTGCAAAGCAGTCTCGATCCAGCCCTTTTCACGGGGGTTTTCGAACGCAAGGAGTTTGCGCCCAATATCGAGTGGCTGCTCCGCGTGGACAAGGATGCCAACGACCTTCTTTTTATCGGTGATGGCAGTAACACCTATCGGGCGATCGAGAGCGAGTTGCGCCGCGAGTTGATCCCCTATCGCCTGCGCGTGACGTTCCTCGCCGAGAAGAGAATGGATCGTCTCCTGGCACGGCTGCGCGATCTGCCGGGGAAATATCTCTTCCTGACCACCCTGGGGGGCATCACCGGCGAAAACGACCAGGTTCTTCCCCTGCCCGAAATCATGAAGAGCCTCGTGCGCACGGGGCGCATCGTTATCAGCATGGAAGATGCGTATATTATCGAAGGCGTACTGGGTGGCTATGTGACGAGCGGCCGGAAACAGGGCATGAATGCGGCGCGATTATTCTTGGCCTATGAGCACGGCAAGCCGATTGTCGATCTGCCGCCGATACGCAAGAGTCCCAATGCCTGGATTTTTGATGACAGGAGTCTGCAGCAACACGGCATCGATTTACCCGATACCATTCGCCCCCAGGCTGTTCTATTACATCCACGCCCCCGTTTTTATGACCAATATAAAACCTTGATCGTTGGCGTACTGATTGCCTTGGCTGTGTTGCTTTTTTCGGTCGTGACAACGTCGATTGTTTTTTTATCGCGTAAAAACCGTGAATTGCGATTTGCGCAAAAAAACGCCGAGTCGACTAATGCCCTCTTCCATCAGCTCGCCGAACAGACGCGGACGGTGCACTGGGAAGTCAATGCCGAGGGGCTTTATACCTACGTCAGTGATGTTTCCGAGGCGGTCACAGGCTATCGGCCCGAAGAAATCATAGGCAAGAAGCACTTCTACGACCTCCACCCGGCGGAGGGACGCGAAGCGTTCAAGGCGGAGGCGTTCGAAACGTTCGCCCGCAGAGAGCATTTTCTCGACCTGGAGAACATCATTCAAACCAAAAACCGGCGGCTGCTCTGGATGTCGACCTACGGGATTCCCTTTCTGGACAGCAACGGCAATTTTTTAGGATACCGCGGCTCCGACACCGACATCACCGAGCGCAAGCGGGCGGAGGAGGTGCTATCCGAGGCCGAAGTGCGGCAGCGGACCATTCTCAACAACATGCCTTTCCTGGCCTGGCTCAAGGATACCGAGGGTCGTTACATCATAATCAACCAACAGTATGCAATGTCTTGCGGGCGCACCGTCGATCAGGTGGTTGGATTGACCGATTTTGACCTTTGGCCACGCGAGTTGGCCGAGAAATACCGTGCCGATGATGCCGAGGTCATGGCAACGCGCCGCGGGAAAGGGGTCGAGGAGATAGTAGCCGATGTTAGCGGTACCATATGGGTCGAAACCTTAAAAGCCCCGATCGTAAATCTTCGCATGGAAGTGACCGGCACGACCGGGCTGGCGAGAGACATTACCGAGCGTAAGCGGGCGGAGGAGGAGAAGCGAGTCCTGGAAGAGCGTCTGAATCGGGCGGAGAAGATGGAGGCCCTGGGAATCCTGGCCGGCGGCGTTGCCCATGATCTCAACAATGTTCTGGGCGTCATCGTCGGCTATTCGGAGCTGCTCCTGCATAAGGAAGACGAGTCGAGCGCCATCAGACCTCAGCTTGAAGCGATGATGAAAGGAGGCCAGAGGGCAGGGGCGATTGTGCAGGATCTGCTGACCCTCGCCAGAAGGGGGGTTCTGGGAAGTGATGTCGTCAATCTGAACAGGATCATCGCCGACTTGCCGAAATTACCGGAGTTCCAGGGTCTGTCTTCTTACCATCCCTCTGTACAGATCAAGCACGATCTCGAACCTGACCTGCCGAACATCTCCGGTTCTTCTGTACATCTTATCAAGACCTTTTTCAATCTGGTTTCCAATGGGTTCGAAGCAATGCCGAAAGGCGGTATCTTGACCATCAGGACGGTCAGTCAATATCTGGACAAACCGATCGAGGGATATGATGCGGTTCGGAAGGGAGATTACGTCATTCTTTCCGTGTCCGATACGGGAGGAGGGATATCGGAGGCCGACCTGAAACGCATCTTCGAACCATTTTACACGAAGAAGGTCATGGGGCGCAGCGGAACAGGATTGGGGCTTGCGGTTGTCTGGGGTACGGTGAAAGATCATGATGGCTACATCAATGTTAAGTCTGAAGAAGGGAAAGGGAGCACATTTACCCTTTATTTTCCGGTAACGAGGGAAGAAATCACTTCGGAACACAAACCGGTCCCCCTTTCTCAATACCTGGGGAACGGCGAATCCATTCTCATTGTGGATGATGTTAAGGAACAGCGGGATATGGCTGCCGAAATGCTTACGAAATTGAATTACGGCATGTCGAGCGTTGCCAGTGGTGAAGAGGCGGTGGAGTACTTGAAGGGTCATCCCTGCGATCTTTTGATTTTGGATATGATTATGGACCCCGGTATGGACGGGCTGGACACCTACAAGAGGATTCTGGAGATATTTCCCAAACAAAAAGCGATTATCGTAAGCGGGTTTTCCGAGTCGGATCGCGTGCATGCCGCCCAGGCCCTCGGCGCAGGCGCCTACGTTAAAAAACCGTATATTATCGAAAAACTTGGGCTGGCCGTGAGGAAGGAGCTTGACAGAACCATAGGAACCCGGGAATAACCTCGAACCTAAAAAAAACACCTTCTCCGCCGGCCGGTAAAGAAGGTGCTTATCCATAATCGGCGCACGATCGGGATCTGGTATAGGTTACCGAACCAGGCCTCGGTACGTACACCGGGATATTTGGCTCCCCGGGCAGGACTCGAACCTGCAACCTAGTGGTTAACAGCCACCCGCTCTGCCGGTTGAGCTACCGGGGAACGAAAGACGGCAGAGAAGAACTATAATCCCGTGTCCCGTGCGGCGTCAAGCGGATTGGAGGCCGGATCGTCGTCATTTCCTCCCGCCCGCCCGGCGGCGCGTAACCGGGAAAGCCCGGGTTGCTATCCTCCCTGAGGGAGGGCGTTTCGAAAGGTGATGTATCCGGAGGCGAAAAGGAGGACGATCCCCAGGAAGAAGGGAAAGAGGGAAAACTCCGTCGGAACCCCGGCCCCATACCCGATCTTCTTCCACTCGAGGATGTAGGTGGCGACGATGGTCCCGGCGCCGGCCATCCCGCTCCCCCACCCCCACGGGCCCGGGGAAAACGGAGCGTACTCCGGCGCACCCAAGAAGCGAACCGAGAAAGCGATCATCCCCGTGCCGAGAAGCAGGACGGACCAAACCGGCCCCACCCACGGTACGGGAATGAGAAACAGGACGTCCCAGTCGGCGAGGCCGGCGGGCCACCCGATCATCGCGTACAGCCAGACGTAATAGAAGATGTCCCAGACGGCAAACGCCAGGAGGAACGCCCCCATCCGCCGGAGACCGCCCCTGACCGACAGGACCGCGACCGAGACCAGCATCACGATCGTCGCCGTCTCCCGGCCAACCTCTACGACAAGCAGCAGCGCGGAGATCTCCTTCATGGGGAAGACCGGTCCCGTCCCGATGATCTCCCGGAGGTAGACGACCACCGCCGCCTCGGCGAACGCCATCGCGACGGCGAAAGCAACCAGGCAGGCGACCTTCGCCCTCATCTTCCTTTCGCCGCCTCCCCCCGCAGCACCTAATTTGCCACGTCACACTCCATCAGACCGACCCTCCTTCCCCCGCCCGCTACTTGGACCGGTCCAGAAGCGATGTCCCGAAGAGCAGCCACAGATAGTCCTCCTGCTTCCGGATGTAGAGCTTTTCCCCCCCCGCCATAGTCTCCCCGGCAAGCTGCCCCTGCTTGATGGCGCTGCGCCAGCCGAAATTGATCCGGACCTCGTGGGTCTTCTCATCGTAGAACTCCGCGCAGTCCCCCGCCGCAAAGATGCCTTGAACGCTGGTGCGCAGGTGGTCGTCCACGATGACGCCGGTGCCGACCTTCACCCCGCTCTCTTTCAGGAAATCGACCGCGGGAAGCCGCTCGGTGGCCGCCACGATCATGGAGCAGCGGATCTCCCGCTCCTCCATGTCGCGGACCTCGAAGGCGTCGTCTTCGATCTCCCGGATGGAGACGATATCGTCCCCCTCATGGATCCGGACTCCTCGGTTGCGGACCTGGTCGAGGACGCTCGCCTCGAATTCCCCCGAGATCGGGTAGCCGAACCGGGGATGGTCGGGCTTGATCCAGATGACTTCCCTCCCTCGCTGCGCAAGCGCACGGCTCGCCTCGATCGCCACATACCCCGGGCCGTAGACAATGACCGGGCCGGGACCCCCCGCGCGCTTCCGGATGCTCTCCGCGTCGACCAGGGAATCCACCGGAACGACCGCCTTCGGGTGCCGGTCGAGCGGAGCCGGCAGGATCGGTTTTCCCCCCGTCGCCAGGAGAAGGGAGTCGTACGTCTCCTCCGACCCATCGTCGAAGAGCACGCGGCTTCCTCTCCCGTACACTGTCGCGGCTCGCTTTCCCCTCCGCACCACGATTCCCAGGGCGCCGAGATTCGCCCCCTGGGGGTCCGCCAGGGCAGAGAGGTCCGCTTCCCCCGCGATGAAATCCGGCAGAAGCGGTCTCAGGTAGGGCTCCGCCGTCTCCTCGGTGGCAATGACGATCGCGGCATCCTTTTCCCGCTTGCGGATGGTCTTCGCGGCGGCGATCCCCGCCGGTCCGCCTCCCAGTATCAGGTAGCGCATGGATTCCCTCCTTTTGAAACGGGAGTATTATTTTACCCCTGTTCCTCCCGGCGACAATTACGTTCGCGGCAGTGCCTGCGGGGGGCTGCTCCCCTGTAGGATCAATGCGCGTGTTTTCCGGCGGCGGCAGGTCCGGAATGCCCGTGTCCCGCTCCCTCCACGTCGCCCGCGCCGTGGGCGATTGGGATGGTAGCGTCATTATATAGCCGCTCCACAAAGTGCAGAAACGGCACGTACGCCTGTACATAAGCCCTTCCCGCCTCCACGCTTTCCCCGGCGTGCTTTTTTTTCTCCATCGCCTCGACGTAATACTTGTGTATCCCCTCGTGGATCTTCTCCTCGATCAGCGCAAGCATCGGCCGGGGGTCGCCCGTCTCGAGCGCCTTGTCCGCAGCGGGGATGGCGGGCCCCAGGTTACGTCCCGCGGGTTTCAACCCCGTGAACGGCGCCCCTTCCCCTTCCCGGTGGACGCGCACCAGCGCCTCGAAGAAGTACCGGTCCGCAAGATCCTTCTCCTTGGGTCCCTTCCCCCGGACGGCGACCGCCAGGTCGAAAGCTTCCCGAATCTCCTTCTCCTTGTCCGCCGCCACCCACGGGAGGACCAGGGTTACATCCCCCTTGTCGAGGGCCTTCTTCGCCTGGGTGACGACCGGACCGTCCAGCGTGTCGCAATGGGCGAGGGCGCCCCCTGCCCACGCCATGGTAAGGATAATGACCGCCGCTGCGACGCTTCCAAGTCTTATCACGCTTTTCATCTTCCCCTCCATCCCCGCACGGTTCCGCGGAAAACAACAAGTTAGATAATACTGATCCCATTGTCGCGCCGGCCGGGGATCGATACATTGACAAGAATCAATACAGATGCGTTTCCGGGAAGCCTCCTCCGCAGAAAAAGATGCGGATGAAAAGGGGGACGAAGGGGAAAAAGCCCCTTGAAGTCATAACGTTCCGAATCCTCTGGACCCGGCTTGCCTCTCACGCCGGAAGTTCGAAATCCCCCCGGGCGATCCTCGCCGCCATGTCGCCGTGGTCGGCCTCCGTAGGCGGCGGAGAGACGACGTGGAGGACAACCATGTCGGTCTTCGCCTTCACACCCCGGGCCACCTTCCGCGGGACGACGACCAGGTCCCCTTCCTTGACATAGCGGTGCGTCTCCCCCGCCACGACCTCTCCCTCCCCGGACAAAATGTAGAGGACCACGTGGACGTCGGGCTTGTGGACCGGGATGAACTGGCCGGCCTTGAAGGCGGCCTGGATGACTTTCATCTCCGGGCTCTCATACAGGGGCTTTGCGGCGAAACGTGCCGGGTCGAACACCACCTTCTCCTTCGGTCGCGCGAACACGGGTGCGGTCATCGTGTGCTCCTCCTTTCCAAAGATGTCACCGCCGGTTGCCTCTATAGCCACCTCTTCTTCCGGAAGTACCAGACCAACCCCCCCGCCGTCGCCGCCATCACGATCAGGACGGCCGGGTAGCCGTACTGCGCGTACAGTTCCGGCATATTGTACGGCGAGGCCTGGTGGTCGAAGTTCATCCCGTACACCCCGGCAATGAAGGTAAGGGGAATGAAGATCGACGCCATGATGGTGAGTACCTTCATGATCTCGTTCATCCGGTTCGACACCGAGGAAATGTACTCGTCGACCAGGCTCGCCGCCATTTCCCGGTACGTTTCCACCATGTCCATCACCTGGATTGTGTGATCGTAGCAGTCCCGCAGGAACACCCGGGTCTCGGGCCGGATCAGGTCGGAGTCCTCGCGCAACAGCTCGCTCATGGCGTCACGGGCGGGCCAGATGGCGCGACGGACCTCCAGCAGCTGCTTCTTGACCCCGCGGATCTCCCGCAGCGTCTCGGGGGCGGGGGTGGTGATCACCGTCTCTTCCAGGGTCTCCACCTCTTCCCCCAGTTTCTCCAGCGTCGGAAAGATGGAGTCGACGACCGCGTCGCACAGGCAGTAGATAAGATAGTCCGCCCCCAGGGAGCGGATCCTGCCCAATCCTTTCCGCAGGCGATCGCGGATCGGGTCGAAAGGGTCTCCCGGCCGCTCCTGGAACGTCATCACGAGGCGGTCGGAGAGGAACATGCTCATCTGCTCCGTCTCCACCGGATACGTAACCTCGCGCAGGATGATGAACAAGTGGTTCTCGTACCGGTCCACCTTGGGGCGCTGCGGGATATTCAGGACGTCCTCCAGGGCGAGAGGGTGGAAGCCGAACCGGTCCCCGACCGCCTTCACGATTCCGGTGTCGGATAGTCCCCAGACGTCGAGCCATAGGACACCCTTCTCCGGAACGAAGAGGGATGGGATTTCCTCCGGGCGCAGGACCCGCTCCTCGCACCCGTCCGAATCATACGCGAACATGTGGATCTGAGCAGGCTCCGCCCCCGCCTCGTCGTGGGCCACCAGCGTCCCCGGAAGCGTCCCGGGAGGATGCGATCGCTTGATCCGTTTCCTCGACCTCTTCCGTCCCATCGGGCCCCTCCTTGGCGAGATTTCCCTGTTTTTCTTATATATCAGACGTGCCGGCATCGTCCAACGCACCCGTCCCCGGTTGCCGACCCGGGGGGGGCGTGAAATAATGATAGAAATTCGAATATCGCATGGTTCCGGATCAGGAGGTGCTAAGGATGGACCATCGAGCGCTGCGGGGCGTCGCCCTTTCCCTGTTCGCATTCACCGCGTTGGCCCTCGCGGTGTACGCCTGCGCCGTCAACCCAGTCACGGGCAGATCGGAACTGGCCCTGGTCTCCTTCACGGAAGAGGAAGAGGTAAAACTCGGCGCCCAGGCATATACGACGGCCGTGCAGCAGCAGGGGGGGTTCTATCGCGACAGCGCCCTCGAGGCGTACGTCCAGGGTGTCGGGATGCGGCTGGCCCGCGTGTCGCACCGTCCCGATCTGAACTACCGGTACCGTGTCCTGAACTCCTCCGTCCCGAACGCCTTCGCGTTGCCCGGCGGGTTCATCGTCATCAACCGGGGCCTGCTCGTGGGACTCA
>DATHRT010000114.1:0-3852 GCA_035464915.1 Candidatus Limnocylindria bacterium | reverse complement strand
CCGCTTCCCCGCGGGCGACCATCCCCTCCAGGTGCTTTTCCATGAGCGCCCACTCGCCGTAGTCGTACCAGGGGCCCGGGCGGCCATCGCCGTAGACGATCCGTTCCGCCACGATTTCCTCGCGAGTCCGCGGCCGGCGGAGAAATTCCCGTAACGACTCCTCCCGCCGATCGATGACCGCGAGGTACGCTTCCATCTTCACAGCGATGCTCCCCTCGTGGACGGGAGCCTCGTGGGAAACGACGTACCTCTTCGCGCCTATCCCTGCGAGCATCCTCGCCGACCGGCGAAACTCCTCGATCCCTCCCGGCTTGTCGCCGTACCAGGGCCCGAAGGCGGTGAGGTCGTAGTCCGCGAGGAAAAGAATCTCCTCGGCAGGGAAGTGGAGGCACAGGTGCCCCGGCGTGTGGCCGGCCGCCACGATCGGGACCACTTCCGTCCTGCCGAAGCGAACCCGTTCGCGGTCGACGAGCCGGCGGGCCACGGTCCGCGGGTGGTAGGGGAACTTGCCGGCGAACAGGTCCCGGAAGAACGGTTCCTGGTCGGTCCCCGAGACGCCGTACCAGTCCAGAAGGACGTCGAACGACTCGAGGGCGGGGGCGTCGCCTTCCGACGCCCACACCTCCACGTCCGGGAACCGGTGAAGGAAGAGGAAGTGGTCCTCGTGATAGTGGGTCATGAGGACCGCCGCAAGCCCCTCTTCCTTCTTCAGACGAAGAATCTTGCCGATGTCCGATCCGCAGTCGACGAGAATTCCGCCTCCGTCGCGAATGTACAGAGAGTGGGAATGCGGGTACCGGCCCTCCTTTTCGCCTTCGATCAGCCAGATTCGGTCGGAGAGGCTGCGGATCAAGGGGCCCTCCCGGTTTCCCCCCCGGGAGATTCGGCAATCGGGGTATCATGAACGGAATTAAATTTCCGGACGGCGGCTGCGCGCATGATCAAAATCCTACTGCTCCCGTTCTGCCTCTCGAGGGAAGAGTTGGCGTCGGTCGACAGGTTGGCCGGGGAACACGGGTACGCCGTGGTCGTGGCGAACTCCACGGCGAAGGCCCTGGCCGAGGTGCGCCGCCACATCTCCCCGGACAGCCAGGAACCGGTTCGTATCGTGGGGGTCGTGTGCGAGGGGCGCGCCAAGAAGGTCGCACTGGGCCTTCTCCTGTTGAAGATACGCCAGTGGGGGAAGGGGAGGTTCGGACTCCGCACCAGGCGCATCGAGCTTGCACGGGTGTCGATCGTGGGCGGGACCAAGGCCATCTTCGGCAGGAGGAGCTGCCGCGTGGGGGAAAACGTGGCGGACCGGGAGGTGTTGCGGCGGGCCCTTGCGGGGGAGGACACGTTCATGCGCCTGTAGCCGGCGGTTCCCCCGGGTCCGGGGCGGGCGGCTCGCCGTGCTCCGGGGTGTCGGGAACGCGGGGCGGGCGGAAGAGGTCCCCTCTCGCGCGGATGCTCCTCGCCGTACGGCTTCGCAGCAGGAGTGCGGATAGGTAGTAGACCAGGCCCACGGCCGCTCCTCCCGCGGCGAACCGGGTGAGCGAGCCCGTGAACGTCTCCCAGGATGCCCATTGGGAAAGCATATCCAGGCCGTACTTTCCGCCAAGCGCAGCTGCCGACCCGGCAATGGCCATCTTGACGTATTCGCGGATTTCCGGGACGCCCTTCCTTCCCACCGTCCTTCTCATCAGGATCCCGTACAGGACCACCGCGTGCAGGCAGATGCCGATCGTGCTCGCCAGGGCCAGCCCCCTGACCCCCATCCGCTGGGTCAGCCAGTAGTAGGCCGGCAGGGTGCAAAGCCACGCGCCGGTGCCGACCAGGGTCGGTGTCCACGTGTCCTTCAGCGCGAAGAACCCGCGGGACACGATCGTCTGGGCGCACCACATCGGAATTCCGACCGAGAAGAACGCGAGCGCGGCCGCCGTCTGCAGCGTGTCCCCGATGGTGAACGCCCCCCGCTGGAAAACGACGAGCACCACCTCGCGGGACAGCACGACCGTCACGGCCGCCGCGGGGCACGAGACGAAAAAGACCCAGCGCAAGGTGACCGACAGCGTTTCCCACATCGCCTCCCTCTCCCCCCGCGCGGCGAGGGCGGACAGGAACGGGTAGGAGGCGACGCCGGAGGCCTGGCCGAAGACCCCGACAGGCACCTGCATGAGCCGACGGGCGTTGTTTAGCCACGTGATCGCCCCCGCGAGGAGGAACGATCCGAAGACCCGCGTCATCCACTCGTCGACCACCACGAGGGAGAAACCGAGCATGATCGGGATCGACAGGCGGACGAACTCCTTCAGGCCGGGGTCGGAGAGGTCGAACCGGGGAAAGAACGAGAGGCCCGTGCGCCGCGCGCCGAACGCCTGGACGACGAAGTTTCCCACGAACGATCCCGCCAGGACGCCCCACGCGAATCCTTCCATCCCGATCTTCTTTCCCAGGAGCAGGCCTCCGAGAATGATGCCGAGGTTATAGATGAGCGGGGCGGTCGCCGGGAGAAGAAACCGGTTCCGCGCATACTGCACCGCCATGAGGAGGCCGCCGATATAGAAGAACAGCTGCGCCGGAAGGACGATCCGGGTGAGCCGGACGGCGATGCGGATCTGGTCCCGGGGAAACCCCGGGGCGATGAGGGGAACCAGCTGCTCGGTGAGAAACTCGCCGAGGATGACGAAGAAGAGCATTGCGATCCCCATGACCGTCGCAATGGAGGAAAACGACCGGTATCCGTCCCCCTCCCGTCCTTCCGCGAGGTAGCGGGCGAAGATCGGGATGAAGGTGATCGAGAGGGCCCCGCCGGCCAAAAGATAGTTCAGAAAGTCGGGGATGGTGAAGGCGGCGAAGTAGGCGTCGGTCTCCGGGGTGGCCCCGTGCTGGTAGGCGATCACCGCGTCCCGCGCGTATCCGAGGATTCGGCTCAGGAACACCGACGCCATCATGACCGCCGCGGCGCGTCCCATCTGTCGCGTGGGCGAGTGGGCCATCCTACTGACTATAATCGATGGAGGAAAACGCTTCAGCAAAAAAGGGGATTTTGACCCCGGTCAAGCTCCGGGCGGTTCCCCGGGTGGTATCATGCATCGAGAAGGATAAGGAGGAGGGCGCGATGTCCCAGGGGAATCGGCCCGGCTGGGGGCCGGGATGAAGGCGGCGGAAGACGCGATGGAAGGGAGACGCCCCGTACAGGGGGTGAAGAACATTCTGGCGATCGCCTCCGGGAAGGGGGGGGTCGGCAAGTCGACGGTCAGCGCGAACGTCGCGGCGGCACTCCAAAAAGCGGGCGCCCGGGTGGGGCTTCTGGACGCCGACATCTACGGGCCGTCGATCCCGACGCTTCTGAACCTGGATAACCATCAGCTGTTAGGCGAGAACGGCAGGATTCTGCCGGCGGAAGCTGGCGGGATCAAGGTCGTCTCCATGGGGTTTTTGCTCGAAGAGGACTCCCCGGTCATCTGGCGGGGGCCGATGCTCATGAAGGCATTGGAGCAGTTCCTACACGGTACGAAGTGGGGAGAGCTGGACTATCTGGTCATCGACCTTCCCCCGGGCACGGGGGACGTCCCGCTCTCGCTCGTACAGATGACGCCGGTCGCGGGTGCGATCGTGGTTACGACGCCGCAGGACCTTGCGCTGATCGATGTGAAGAAGGCGGTCCGGATGTTCGAGAAGGTCGGAGTCCCGATCCTCGGCGTGATCGAGAACATGAGCTATTTCTTATGCCCCCACTGCGACGGCAGGAGCGAGATTTTCGGCCACGGGGGCGCCGCGGAGGCGTGCCGGACGATGGGGCTTCGGTTCCTGGGGGAGGTGCCGCTCCAGACGACGGTCCGGGAGGCCTCCGACGCGGGGATCCCGATT
>DATHRT010000113.1:0-2758 GCA_035464915.1 Candidatus Limnocylindria bacterium | reverse complement strand
GCGGAATGTGAGGAGGGAATCCCCCCCGATGCGCTCGACAGCCCCCCGGGCCAGCCGATTTTCGCGCCATCCTGCGGCAGGGTCGGGTTCGACGTCTGCGACCAGGAACTTGACGGAGGAACTTCCGCAGTTGAATGCCAGAATGTTCATGCAGGCCCTCCGGATTCCTTGTGGGGCGGCCGGACGCGGGGGAAACGGAAAACCCTGCCGTCCCCCGTTCCGGATTCAGTATAGGAGAGGCAGCGCGCGTGGAGGGAAAGTTTTTTCTCCCGGCGGATGGTCCGGTCCCATCGGGGTTGCTATGCTGGAAGCGAAGGAAAAGGGGGGGAAGGCGGGAGGAAATCATGGGGCTTGCATCGAGAAAGTGCGAACCGTGCAGGGATGCCGTATCCCCGATGTCCCGGGAAGAAGCGGAGGTGTTGCTCCGGGAAACCCCCGGGTGGGAGCTGGAGGAAAGCGCGACGAAGATCCGGCGGACGATCCGGTTCCGGAACTTCGCCCAGGCGATGGAGTTCGCACGGAAGGTGGGCGATCTGGCGGAAGAGGAGGGGCACCACCCCGACATCTCGTTGGGATGGGGCTACTGCACCGTCGTGTTCCAGACGCACAAAATCCACGGTCTGCACGGCAACGACTTCATCATGGCCGCGAAAGTGAATACCCTGCTCCCGTGAGGGAGGGTGGAAAAGAAAACGCCCCGGACTCCTGAGGCCCGGGGCGTACCGATGCGAACGGAGAGGAAGGGCGTCGATGCTCAGCCGGCGATCTGCTGATAGAAATCGTTCCCCTTGTCGTCCACCAGGATGAAGGCAGGGAAGTCCACGACCTCGATCTTCCAGATCGCCTCCATCCCCAGCTCCGGGTACTCGAGGACCTCCACCTTCCGGATGTTTTCTTCGGCGAGCAGCGCGGCCGGCCCGCCTATGGAGCCCAGGTAGAACCCGCCGTGTTTCTTGCACGCGTCGGTCACCTGCCGGCTGCGGTTCCCCTTGGCGATCATGACGAGGGACCCTCCGTGTGACTGGAACAGGTCAACATATGAATCCATCCGGCCCGCGGTAGTCGGTCCGAAGGACCCTGACGGCATCCCCTTGGGGGTCTTTGCCGGGCCCGCGTAGTAGACAGGGTGGTCCTTGAGGTACTGCGGCATCCCCTCGCCGCTGTCGAGCCGTTCCTTGATCTTCGCATGGGCGATGTCGCGACCGACGACGAGCGTCCCGGTGAGGGAGAGCTGCGTCGTGACAGGGTATTTCGACAGCTCGGCGAGGATCTCCTTCATCGGCCGGTTCAGATCGATCTTCACGACACCGTGCTCGTGTTTCTTCCGGTACGTTTCGGGTATCAGGCTGCCCGGGTTCCGCTCGAGCTCCTCGAGCCAGATGCCGTCCCTGTCGATCTTCGCTTTGATGTTACGGTCGGCGGAGCAGGAGAGCCCCATCCCGACCGGACAGGAGGCGCCGTGCCGCGGCAGGCGGACGACCCGGACGTCGAGGGCGAAATACTTTCCCCCGAACTGGGCTCCGTAGCCGCTCTTGTAGGCGGCCTGAAGGATCCTCTCCTCCATCTCCCGGTCCCGGAACGCCTGGCCGCCGTCGTTCCCTTTCGCGGGAAGGTTGTCGAGGTATCCGGTGGATGCCAGTTTCACCGTCTTCAGGCACGCCTCGGCGGACGTTCCCCCGACGACGAAGGCGAGGTGGTAGGGAGGGCAGGCAGCCGTTCCGAGGGTATTCATCTTTTCCACCAGGAACTTCTCGAGGCTTTCGGGATTGAGGAGCGCCTTCGTCTCCTGGAACAGATACGACTTGTTTGCGGAGCCGCCCCCCTTGGCGACAAAGAGGAACTTGTATTCCTGTCCTTCGGTGGCGTAGAGGTCGATCTGCGCGGGGAGATTGGTCCCCGAGTTCTTCTCCTCATACATCGTCAGGGGGATCGTCTGGGAATACCGAAGGTTTTCCTCCGTGTAGGTCTGGTAGACGCCCCGGGAGAGGTACTCCTCGTCGCATGCCCCCGTCCATACCTGCTGCCCCTTTTTCCCGATGATGGTGGCGGTTCCCGTGTCCTGGCAGAAGGGAAGGACGAAGCGGGCGGAAACCTCGGCATTTCGCAGCATGGCTACGGCGACGCCCCGATCGTTGGGGGAAGCCTCCGGATCCGAGAGGATGGCGGTCACCTTCGCAAGGTGCGCCGGACGAAGCAGGAAGGATACGTCGCGAAACGCCTGGTTGGCCAGGAAGGCGAGTACCTCCGGGTCGATCACGAGGACCTCTTTCCCGTTGAAGCGGGAGACGGATACATGATCCTTGGTGAGCAAACGGTACTTCGTATCGTCCTTTCCCTGCGGGAAAGGGTCCTGGTAAAGGAATTCCGGCATCTTTCGTCTCCTCCGTCCGTATTCTGTATGCAGGAAAACCACGATATCCCCGCGGGTGCGTTCCGTCAAGAAAGGCCGCACCCTTCCAAGGGAACGCGCTTCGTTTTTTTTGTTCCTGTCCCCTTTCCTGGAGCGACGGACCGTTTTCAGTATAATGTTATGGTCTCACAAATCCGTTTTCAGGAGGAAGGGCATGGCGAAAGTTCCTTATGTCGACAAGGAAGAGTGCACGGCCTGTAACGTTTGTGTCGATATGGTTCCGACGGTATTCCAGGCGGACGACGATAACAAGGCAGAGGTGTTCGATCCGAACGGCGCAAGCGAGGCGGAGATCCAGGATGCGATCGACTCCTGCCCCGTCTCTTGCATCCACTGGAAGGAATAGGG
>DATHRT010000112.1:0-4843 GCA_035464915.1 Candidatus Limnocylindria bacterium | reverse complement strand
GGTGGAACGTGGCGCGGCTCAACGCGGAAGTGGACGAGGAAACCCGGCGGAAGCTCTACCATGCCCTGCTGGACGAAGGGATCAGCTTTTCCGAGTGGTTGCGTCGGCAAATCGACGCCTACCTCGCGGAGAAAGAGCCGGGGAAACGGCGCAAGGGAAAGAAGGGGAAGTAGATGGGCGTCAAGGTCCGCGAATGGAAAAAAGGGGTGTGGTGGATCCTCATCGACCACAAGGGGAAACGGAAATCCGTCAAGGTGGGGTCGAAGGAGGCGGCAAAAGCCGCGGCCCGGAAGATCGAGGAGGCACTGACCACGGGAAAACTCAACCTGGATCCGCCAAAGCCTCTGAAATCATTGCTATTTACGGAGTACGCCGAGAAGTGGTTCGCGGGACACGTCAGCGTCAACTTGAAGCCCTCCACGCAGCACGGGGTGCGCCTCATCCTGGACAAGGCCCTCCTCCCCGCGTTCGGGGACAAGCCGCTCGACAAGATCACACGGGATGACGTCAAGACCTTCGCCTACCGAATGCTGGAAGCAGGCCGAGCAAAGGAGATAAAGCTTGCCGATGGCGGCAAGACGAAGACGCTTTCCCGAAGCTCCGTCATGGGCATGGGCCGAACGCTTTCGGCCATCTTCAATCACGCCATAGAGGACGGGATCCTCACGTCCAACCCGGCACAAAGACCTGGCCGGTATATCCGGACGGGCGACCGACGGGAAAAGATCGACTTTTTGACGCCGGAGGAGGGACGCATCCTTCTGGAGGCGGCAAAAGCCCACCGTGCCCGCCACTACCCTATCCTTGCGACGGCACTTTACACGGGAGCTCGTCAGGGGGAACTCCTCGCCCTTCAGTGGGGGGATATCGACTGGCACGGGAAGTTCATCGAGATCCGCCGGGCAAATTGGAGAGGGATCATTTCCACCCCGAAGAGCGGCAAAGGGCGTCGCGTGGACCTCGCAGACCACTTGGCGGGGATACTATCGGAACACCGGCGCGTTCTCGTAGCGGAAGCGTTGAAAGCGGGGAAGCCGATGCCCGATTGGGTATTCCCCTCCGAAGAAGGGACTCCTCTCGATGCGGCCAACCTCCGGAAGGTATTCGCTAAGGTATTGAAGAAAGCGGGGCTCCGGCAAATCCGCTTCCACGACCTGCGGCATACTTTCGCCTCCTGGCTCATCGCAAACGGGGAATCTCTTGCCTACGTGAAGGAGCAGATGGGGCACCACTCCATCCAGATCACCGTGGACACCTACGGGCACCTGATCCCCGGGGCGAACCGGGAGGCGGTCAATCGGCTGGCTGCGATGGTCGAAAATCCGCAACCTATACGCAACCAGGCACAAAAAAGGGGTCAGGCGGAATCGCCTAACCCCGCGAAAAGATTGGTGGGCCACGAAGGATTCGAACCTTCAACCTCCTGATTAAGAGTCAGCTGCTCTGCCGGGTTGAGCTAGTGGCCCACGTGTTGAAAGAACGGAAACGGGAACGCCCGACTTCTTAGGAACGTCCCTGTTCTTGGTGGCGCGCCTGGGAGGAATCGAACCTCCGCACCCGGCTCCGGAGGCCGGTGCTCTATCCCCTGAGCTACAGGCGCCCTTTCCTGAAATAGCAATAAATGGGGTGAGTGACGGGGATTGAACCCGCGACCCCCAGGGCCACATCCTGGTGCTCTGCCGATTGAGCTACACTCACCACGTGGCAAACGGCAATAGAAAATTATACAAACCGGGCCGTGGGGGGTCAACGGGAATCCGGTTCCGGCCTACGGCTGAAACCGGCGCAGGCGGAGGGCGTTCGAGACGACGGTAACGGACGACATCCCCATCGCCGCAGCGGCGAGGATGGGGGAGAGCAGCACCCGGAAATGGGGGAAGAGGACCCCCGCCGCCACCGGTATGAGCACCACGTTGTAGGCGAACGCCCAGAACAGGTTCTGGCGGATGTTGCGGAGGGTGGCGCGGCTTAACGAAATGGCCGCCGCCACACCCTTTAGGTCTCCGCTCATCAGCACGATATCGCCCGATTCGATCGCGATATCCGTGCCTGTGCCGATCGCCATCCCGACGTCGGCCTGGGCCAGAGCCGGCGCGTCGTTGATCCCGTCTCCCACCATCGCGACAATTTTCCCCTCGGACTGGATCCGCCGCACTTCCTGCGCTTTCTGGTCCGGCAGGACTTCCGCCCGAACACGTTTAATCCCGGCCTGCGCGGCCACCGCCTCTGCCGTTTTCCGGTTGTCCCCGGTCAGCATCACCACGTCGAGCCCCATCCCGAGCAGTACGCCGATTGCTTCAGGGGCCCCTTCCTTTATCTCGTCGGCGACCGCCACGACCCCCGAGCCCTTTCCGTCCACCCCGACGAAAATGACCGTGATCCCCGACTCCGAGAATTCCTTCGCGTCGGAAAGGAGCGTCGACGCGTCGATTCCTTCCTCCTCCAGCCACCTCACGCTACCCACATGAACGCGATGCCCCGCAACCGTCGCGCGGACTCCGTGGCCCGGCCGGGAGTGGAACTCCTCGGGGGGGGAAAGAGAAAGTCCTTTCCCTTTTGCGCCGCGAACCACCGCGTCGGCCAAGGGGTGTTCCGACCCGCTCTCGGCGGAGGCGGCAAGCGTAAGCAATTCCCGCTCCCCTTCCGCCCCCTGGTAGGGACCGTCGGCTGCGGTTCGCACCCCGGATAATACCGGCCGGCCACGCGTGACCGTACCCGTCTTGTCGAGAATGACGGTGTCGACCTTGTGCGCCGTTTCCAGCGCGGCCCCGCTCCGGATCAGGATGCCCAGCTCCGCCCCCTTCCCCGTGCCCACCATGATCGACGTGGGCGTGGCGAGACCAAGCGCGCAGGGGCACGCGATGATGAGGACCGAGATTGCGCTCAGCATGGCGTAGGTAAGCCGCGGTTGCGGCCCGAAGGCCCACCAGGCGGCGAAGGTGACCGCCGCCACCCCCATTACCGAGGGAACAAAGTAGGAAGCGATGACGTCCGCCAGGCGGCCAATCGGGGGCTTGCTCCCCTGCGCCTCCTGCACCATCCGGACGATCCGCGCCAGGGCCGTGTCCTTCCCCACGTGGGTGGCATGGAGGACGAGACGCCCGTTGACGTTCATCGTGCCGCCCGTCACGGCGTCGCCCCGCCCCTTGTCCTTGGGGATTGGCTCCCCCGTCATCATCGACTCGTCGACCGAGCTTTCCCCCTCCTCCACGGTGCCGTCCACCGGAACCTTCTCCCCCGGCCGCACGACGACCCTATCCGCTACCGCCACTTCTTCGAGGGGGATGTCCACCTCCCCGCCGTCGCGGATCACACGCGCCGCCTTCGGCTGCAGGCCGACCAGTTTCTTCACCGCTTCGGACGTCTTTCCTTTCGCCCGTGTCTCGAAATACCGACCGAGGAGGACCAGGACGATGATGGCCGCGGAGGTGTCGTAATAGACGTGGGGGGCGGCCCCTTCCAAGGCAAACAGTCCGGGGAAAAAGGTG
Organism: Candidatus Limnocylindria bacterium; assembly: GCA_035464915.1. Lineage (GTDB taxonomy): Bacteria > Desulfobacterota > Deferrimicrobia > Deferrimicrobiales > Deferrimicrobiaceae > CSP1-8. Next base: position 1,355 of record DATHRT010000112.1, on the reverse strand, counting down.
GCGACGACACTGTACGCGTAGGCGACCGTCGTCCCCAGTGCGACCAGCGTGTTCATGTCGGTCGTCCCGTGTTTCGCCGTGGCCCAGGCGCCGCGGTAGAACCGGGACCCGACGTAGAACTGGATCGGCGTCACCAGGGCCAGCTGGACGAGGGCGCCCGTAAAAGAGGATAAGGGAAATCCGACGGAGCCGGCGACCATCTCCCATTGCGCCAGAAGAAACAGCGGGACGCCGAGCAAAACCCCCATACGAAGCCGGTTGAGCAGCGAACGCTCCTCCTCGTGTTGCCTCCGCTCCTGCCGCGCAACCGGGTCTTCCTCCGGCCTGATCTCCGGGATGGAATACCCCACTCCTTCGATCGCAACGCGCAACGCCCCCATGTCGGCAACTCCCGGGAGGAACTCGACCGTTCCGGACTGGGTGGCCAGGTTGATGCTCGCGGAGAGGACACCGGGCACCGAGAGGAGTGCTTTTCCCACCCGGGCGACGCAGGAGGCGCACGTCATCCCCTCCACCGGAAACTCCTCCCTCTGCACGGGAACCTCGTATCCGGAGTCACGGATCGTGGAGACAAGGCTCGCCATCCGGGTCTTTTCCGGATCCGCCATAACGGTAGCGGTATTCGTGGCCAGGTTGACGGAGGCGCGGGAAACACCCTCGACGCGGGAAAGGCTCTTTTCCACCCGGGCGACGCAGGAGGCGCAGGTCATTCCCTCCACCGGAAAGGTCCACCTTGCCTCCTTTCCGGGGGCATTTTCAGGCTGTCTCACGGATGTTTCCGGGGGCACGTGCAAGGCCGCGCAGTTGATCACTTTGTTTTCGCTCATCACCCTATATGGATAACCGATATCCCCCGTTCGCATCAATTTGGCCGGAATGGCCGACGGGGTTTGCTGCTATAATCCTATCACCTCGCGCGCCTGTAGCTCAGGTGGATAGAGCAGCTGCCTTCTAAGCAGCGGGTCGGGAGTTCGAGTCTTCCCAGGCGCGCCAGTTTTCCCTTTCGCCATCGACAAGTTCCGGGCTGCGCCGTTTCGACTTCCTCTGCAGGAGAAGCAGATCAGGGAGATTCAGTTAATTGGTGAACAAGGGGAAGGTCAAAGACGAACACGGAAGAAAAAAATCGTCCCGGTTTTACGTCGGTTCCCTTCACTTTGTTTTCCTTGTGTTTTCATCGGAAGATGTATTTTCGGTCGGCTTTTCTTTTTTCTTTTTTGCAGCGAAATATTTTTCAATGATAATTCCACAGCTCGGACATGTCGAAAACTCGATATCAATTCTGATGTACTTGCAATTTGGGCAATAGTTCGTTTTTTCCATCAGAGGATTTCCTTCGCTTTCCGGTTTATTTTTAT
>DATHRT010000111.1:0-4672 GCA_035464915.1 Candidatus Limnocylindria bacterium | reverse complement strand
GCGTACTGGACCGGTTTCGCGTTCTCCCGCTTGATCGTGTCCGCCCACTGAATCTTCGTATCCTTGAACCGGGGCGGAATGACGAACTTCACGACGACGATCGTCAAGCCGATCACGGCGGCGAAAACGATCAAGAGCCTTACCAGGGCTTCGGGCATCTTCGAAAAAGAATTCTTCATCGCCGAGGCGATCCTCCTTACAAACGTGGCGAGGGACGTTCTGTCCGGCAGAGCCAATGCCTGTCCTTATTCGTATCCATTCGATAAATCACGGTTTCGAAGAAACGGGGAAGGCATCGAAAATCCCCCTCCTTGCGGAGTTCTTGTTCCCCCCCCACAAAATGGAAAGAAGGTTATCTGATGAATCGATCGTTGTCAACTGCGTAAAATGATTTCAAATTTGACGGAATCCCCTCCGTGCATTCCGACCGCCCTGAAACGCATTTCTATCCCAGTAGACACCCCGCGTTCGACAAACGTTCTTGACACCAGCATCGGTAAAAGGGTAAAACTCTGTATCTCGAAATATAAGGTTGCGCTATCGCTTTATCCGTCACAACGGGATCATCTCCGATACCAGTGGAGGTGCGATGAGCCATTGGAAACCATTTGTTATCCCTGCCCTTTTCTTATTCTTTATCAGCGGTTGTTCGGATTCGACAAGCTTTACTCAGCCCATTGCCTATAATCACAAGAAACATATAGAAGAAGCAGGACTTACCTGTTTCGACTGTCACCCCCAGGTCCTCACCCATCAAAAAGCCTCCCTTCCCAATATCCAATTTTGCAAGAACTGCCATGAAGAAACGATGACCGACAGCAAAGAAGAGGAGAAACTGGTTGCTTACATCAAGAAAAATCAACCGATCCCATGGATTCAAGTGCATCGAGTGCCCGACCATGCCTATTTCTCCCACAGAAGGCATGTCTCGCTCGGAAAAGTCGCCTGCCAGGATTGCCACGGCGACGTAAATAATATGTCCCTTCCTTTTTCGAAGCCGCATATCCCGATTTCCATGGCGTTTTGCCTCCGGTGTCACGAAAAGAACCAAGTAACCACCGAGTGCTCGGCATGCCATCGCTAGATCATAAGGGGAAAATGTGAAAATCTCGCGTCGCGCATTTCTTCAATTGTTGGGAGCAACGGGCGTCCTCGCGGGGGGGGCCTCCCGGATCTGGGCGATACCGGACGAGTGGAGGGAGAAACTGCGATCCGGACCCCGCCTGGAGACGTGGAAGATGTCCGCATGTGGGCAATGCCCGGCGGGATGCGGCATTCGCGTCAGGCTGATCGACGATATTCCGGTCCGGATTCTCGGCAACCCGATCGCCCCGGTAAACAACGGGTTTACCTGCCCGATGGGAGAGGCGGGTCTCGAACTCCTTTACCATCCCGACCGGATAAGCAGTCCTTTGCGACGCAAGGGGAAAAAGGGCGAGCCCGGGTGGGAGCCCGTTTCCTGGGATGACGCCATGAAGCAGATCGCCCAGGCGCTCCGGGAGAAGGGGAAGGCGAAAGAACCCGGCCGGTTCGGGTTCCTGATGGGGGACCGAAACACACTGCTCACGCAACTTGCGGGGGAATTCGCCTCCCGTTCGGTGTCTTCCCACTTTTTCCCCTGGCGTACACCCAGTGTCAACGAGCTGGGGTTCTGGCAGGGGGGCTTGGCATATCCCCCCCTCGCCTTCGACCTTACGCGGACGGATTACCTGGTCACGCTCGGCACGAATCTCCTGGAGGAGCCTCTGTCCCCTGTGTACTTCAACCGTATCTACGGCGGACTGAAAGAGAAGCGGGCGCGCACGGGCCTGAAGATGGTGCATGTGGACGCGCGCATGTCCCAGGCCGGCAAAAACGCCACCGAATGGGTGCAGATCCGGCCGGGAAGCATGGGGGTCCTGGCCCTGGGTCTTGCGTACGTGATCCTGCGGGACAATATATACGACCAGGACTTCATTAGCCGCCACACGCTGGATTTCCAAGAAGGAAACGATGATTTCCAGACTCTGGTCACCCGGGACTACTCCCCCGAGCGGGTTTCGGAGGTCACCGGGGTCCCGGCGCAGACCATCCTCCGGCTGGCCCGGGAATTCAGCTCCGCGAAGGCGCCCCTGGCCCTGGCCGGGGGGACCATGGCCGCAAGCGATACGGAGCTTTTCACCCAGTGGGGGGTGGCAAGTCTAAACGCCCTGTCGGGCAGCTTCACCGCGGAAGGGTTGTGGCGCGATCCGGCGCCGGTCGACTGGGACCCGTTCCCCGTTTCCGCTTTCAGCCCCCGGTCGGGCGCTTTTTCCCGCAAACCGGAGTACGGCCTCGGGTCCGACCTGCCCGCCTCCTGGATGGCGGAGAATCTGCCGGTGCTTGCCGAAGCCGGCAAAATACCCGACCTGGAAACGCTTCTTATCGCTCATGTCAATCCGGTATTCCAGGCGTCGAACCAGAAGGCGTGGAGAGATTGGCTCTCCCGGATCCCTCTCGTCGTCCAGTTCGCCACGATGATCGATGACACTTCTCCCTATGCCGATCTCATTCTGCCGCTGACTACGTACCTGGAGCAGTGGGACCTGACGCTGCCCACTCCGAATCTTCCCTTTTCCCAGCTGGGCCTGCAGCAGCCGGTCGTCCCCCCGATGTCGGGCACACGTCCCCTCGGGGACATACTTCTTGGCCTCGGAAGGGAGGCGGGCATCGACCTGCTCCCGGGAAGCAGCGGAAATTCGTATGAAGAGTACGTAGAGGCACGTATGCAGCAGGTCTTCGCCTCGGGGAAGGGGACGCCGTTCTTCGAGGCGGTTTCCCTGGAGTTCCTGGAGGATTTACGCAAACGCGGCTGGCAGGTATACAGCTACCCGGCTTTCGCGGACTTCTGGCGTCTGCTCCAGGAAAAGGGGGGATGGTGGGATCCGGGGGAATACCCCGCGGTGGACTGGAAGAGGAAAAAGAAGTTTCTCTTTCCGACCACCTCCCGCCTGGCGACCCTGTTGAAGGAGTCCCCGGTGCCTCGACCGGAGCGAGATGGCGAAACAAAAGACAAGACGCCCAACATGTGGCTCGAAGAAGGGATCCGGAGACCCGATGGCCCGAACTCCTTTTTCCTGGTCCCCTTTACCTCGCTCATGAACATGTCCGGCGACGGGGCGAGCCAGCCCCTCCTGCAGGAGATGTTCGGACTCCATTCCCGCCTGTACTGGCATACCTGGGCGGAGATGCACCCGGAGAGGGCGAAACGACTTGCGCTCCGGGACGGGGACCTGGTCCGGGTGGTTTCCGAAAAAGGCCAGATGACCCTTCCTGTAAAGATCGTCCCGACGGTCTCGACGGAGATCCTGTCCGTACCATTCGGCCAGGGACATACGGAATCGGGAAGGCATGCCAAGAAGATCGGGGCAAACCCGATCGCGTTGCTCGATCACCGCGCGGACCCGCTCAGCGGGCGCAACTCGTGGAACTCGACTCTCGTCCGCGTGGAGAAGATCAACCGATAAGGAGTCTCGCCGATGAAGTGGGGGATGGTGATCGATCTGCAGAAATGCACCGGGTGCGGGGAATGCGCGGCCGCCTGCAAGATGGAAAACAACGTGGCCATCGTGGAGCAGAAGGAATCGGAGATGGGCCGGACCATGCTCTGGATGGACATGCTCATCATCTACGAGGGGAAATACCCCCGGCTCCGGGTGCGGCAGATCCCCCGGCCCTGCATGCATTGCGATCACCCTCCCTGCACGAAAGTCTGCCCGGTGCGCGCCACGTATATCAACGAGGAAGGGATCGTGGCGCAGATCTACCCCCAGTGCATCGGGTGCCGCTACTGCATGGCCGCCTGTCCCTACACGGTGAAATCCTTCAACTGGTACAAGCCCGAATGGCCGCCCGGAATGGGCCAGACCACCAACCCGGATGTCTCGGTCCGCCCGGTGGGTGTCGTGGAAAAGTGCACCTTTTGCGTTCATCGTCTCCAAATGGCCAAGGAACAGGCAAAGTTCGAGGCACGGGATCTGCGGGAAGGAGACTTCCAGCCGGCGTGCGCGGATAGCTGCCCGACCGGCGCGATCGTTTTCGGAGACCTGGAGAACGCCACCCACCAGGTGAACCACCTCGCGCATAGCCCTCGCGCCACAAAACTTTTGGAAGACCTGGGAACGGAGCCAAAGGTTATTTATCTGAAAGAGGTGGATTAAATGGAACACGCTTCCGCAAAGCCCCATCCGGATGCTGCGCTGCTCGCCCCCATAGAGAATCCCGGGAAAAGTTTCTACTATATCGTGGGAGTCCTGCTGGTCATCATTTCCTACACCGGATTCGTGTATTTTCGGCAGCTCTGGTTCGGACTGGGCGTCACGGGGATGGCGCAACCCGTCACTTGGGGTTTTTACATCATCAATTTCGTGTTCTTCATCGGGATCAGCCACGCCGGCACGCTGATCTCCGCCATTCTCCGCCTGTCCAAGGCCGAGTGGAGACGGCCGATCACCCGTATGGCGGAGGTTATTACCGCCATCGTCCTCGCGATCGGGGGATTGCATCCCATCATCGACCTGGGCCGACCCGACAGGATGTTGCATCTCTTTTACAACGGCCGGCTCCAGTCTCCCCTGCTCTGGGACGTCGCCAGCATCACGGCGTATTTCACCGCCAGCACGATATACCTCTACATTCCCATGATCCCGGACAT
>DATHRT010000110.1:0-19495 GCA_035464915.1 Candidatus Limnocylindria bacterium | reverse complement strand
CGTGGTCCACGTCGAGTATCCGCAGACCGAGCATGCCTTCGACGTGGTGATCCTGACGAGATACTCCCCCGCCAATCAGGCCGCGCTGTACGAACTGGAGCGATTCCTGGCGCTGGTTTGAAGATCGCCTTTTCGTTCCCTTTGCCCGGCCTGACCGAATTGACACCCTCTCCGTCCCAAGGTACCATCCGCCGCATGAAAACACGTTTTCTCCGACTTCCCCTGGCCGCAGCCCTCCTGATGCTGACGGTTTCCCTTCCGCAACCGGGATCCGCCGAAGTGGGAGTGGGGGGGGGAACGGCCTTCGGGCAGGGACGGACGCAACTCTCGGTCTTCGGCGGGAGTGGATCCGCGTTCAGCCAGGACTATTTCGTCCTGGGGGTGGGCGCGAATTATTATGTCGTCCAGGGACTGGGACTTGGCCTGAACTTCGAATCCTGGTTCGGCGAAACCCCCAGCATTTACAAGCTCACACCAAGTGTGCAATACGTCTTCACCCAAGTTCCCTCGGTGCAGCCTTATGTGGGGGTGTTCTACCGGCGCGTGTTCATCGAAAACTTTTCCGACCTCAATTCGGTGGGTGTGCGCGGGGGGGCATACTTGCCGGTTGGGCCCAACATGCACTTCGGTCTTGGGGGGGTCTACGAGAGTTACCTGGACTGCAACGAGAGCACATACAATTCCTGCGACGAGTTCTACCCGGAGATCAGCTTCACCATCAGCTTCTGAACCGAAATCCCTCCCCATCATGCTTGCGGGTTTCGACGAGCTACGCGACTCTTTTCGAAGCAGTGGCGGTACAAGGCCGAGGCCGGCACCCACCCGGACCACGACCCCCCTGCTTCCGTCCACCAGGATCTCCTCCCCGTCCGTAAGGGTATTCGTCGCTCCCGACGCGGCCATCACCGCAGGCGTTCTCTTCGAAAAACTATTTCCGCCGCCTGGGTTTTCGGAGCACGGAACGGCGATCCGGGGGAGTCTCCGCGATCCGGTCGATCACTACCGGTGGACGGTCGGGAACCCGGGCAACCAGGTGAAGCCTCCCTCCCATCGCTTCGACATAGCGCTTCAAGGTCGAGATCGGCATGTCGCCCCTCTGTTCGAGGCGGCATGCCCGCCTATCGCTTTTCGCGGCCGATCGGTTATCCTGTTCGAAACTCACGGAAACGGACCGGCCTCGGAGGGGATTCTTGCGTCCCTTGACATTTTTTTTCAAAGATACGGCCCTTGCGGCCGCGACGGGTCTCCTCTTCACGGTGCTGTTTGCTTGCACCAACTTCTCCGCGGACCAGGAGATTCACGAACACGGGATTCTCCCCCCCTGCCCCTCCAGGCCCAACTGCGTGTCCAGCCGGGCAAAAAAAGCGAGTCAACGGGTAGACCCGATCCTGTTTCCCGGGGACTCCGCATCGGCATGGTCGCGGCTTCGCAAGGTGGTCGCAGCGATGAGAGGAGCCCGCATCACGGAGGAGAAGGCCGGGTACCTTCACGCGGAGTTCCGCTCGGCGTTGTTCGGTTTCGTGGACGACGTGGTGTTCCGGATGGACGAAGCCTTCGGAAGGATCGACGTCCGATCCGCATCGAGGAAAGGGTATTACGATTTCGGCGTGAACCGGAGGCGGGTCGAGGAGATACGGGAACGGTTCGCCCGGGAACCGTGATCCACTGCGTGGCCGGGGTTCGCCTTCCCCCGAAACCCTTCCCCCCTGATTTCGGCGTACAAACTAGGGTACGATAGCAGGGCATGCGCGCGGATTCCGGAAAAAGAACGTTTCGCCACATCTTCCTTTCCCTGGCCCGATGGTTCGATTCGTACGCCGGGACCGCAGAGATGCTCTCTGCGCCGGAGAAGAAGATCGACTTCCTGCGCGTTCTGCCATTCGTTTTCCTCCACGTCTCCTGCCTGGGGATCTATTGGGTGGGGTGGAGCCCCGTGGCCGTGGGAACGGCCGCAGGTCTCTACCTGATCCGCATGTTCGCGATCACGGCGTTCTACCACCGCTACTTCTCCCACAACGCGTTTCGGGCATCTCGGGCGTGGACCTTCGCGTTCGCCGTGCTCGGTAGCGCCTCCGCCCAGAGAGGCCCGCTGTGGTGGGCGGCCCACCACCGCCACCATCACCGCTTCCCCGACCGGGAAGAAGACCCCCATTCCCCGTTGCGTCACGGCTTCTGGTGGAGTCACATCGGGTGGATCACGTCGCCGCGGAATTTTCCGACGCGCACGGAACTGGTCGGGGACTTCGCCGCCTTCCCGGAACTCCGGTTTCTCGACCGCTTCGATACCCTCGTCCCCGTTCTCCTCGCCGCCGGACTCCTCCTCGCGGGCAATCTCCTGTCCCGCTTCGCCCCGGAACTCGGGACGAGCGGCCCCCAGATGCTCGTCTGGGGGTTTTTCGTCTCCACGACGGTGCTCTTCCATGCGACCTCGACCATCAACTCTCTCTCCCACCTCTTCGGGTCGAAGCGGTACGACACCGGGGACGGAAGCCGGAACAACGTCTGGCTCGCTTTCCTGACGCTCGGGGAGGGGTGGCACAACAACCACCACCGCTACGCCGTCTCCGCACGGCAGGGGTTTTTCTGGTGGGAAGTCGACCCGACCTATTACGGGCTCGTCGTCCTCTCGTGGCTCGGGATCGTCCGCGACCTTCGCCCCGTCCCCGAGGCGGTGCGCCGCACGGGAACCGTCCCGACATGAAAATCGCCGTGATCGGCGCCGGGGTTTCCGGGCTCGTGGCGGCGCGACTCCTTTACGCGGAGCACGAGGTGACCGTATTCGAGGAGCAGGGATACATCGGTGGTCACACAAGAACCGTCGACGTCGATGCGGAAGGACGGACGTTCCCCGTCGATACCGGGTTCATCGTCTACAACGAGGAGACCTACCCTTCCTTCACCCGCCTCCTCTCGATGCTCGGGGTGGCGACGCAGCCCTCCACGATGAGCTTCAGCGCCCGGTGCGAGCGGACGGGAACCGAATACTGCCCTTCGAACTTCCGCACCCTGTTCGCCCAGCGGATGAACCTTCTCCGCCCGGCGTTCTGGAGAATGCTGCTCGACGTGGACCGGTTCAAGCGCGCGATGACGGAATTGATCCGGACGGAAGACGACCGTCCCACGCTCGGGGAATTCATTGAAGCAGGGGGCTACTCGCGGATGTTTTCCGACCTGTTCCTCGTCCCCATGGCTTCGGCGATCTGGTCGGCCGCGCCCGGGGCGGCGCTTGCGATGCCCGCCCTTTTTTTCGCCCGGTTCTTCGACAACCACCGTTTCCTGGACAGGGCCGGCCAACCCCTGTGGCGCGTCGTCCAGGGCGGGTCGAGGGAGTACGTGGCCCCCCTCACGGAACCGTTCCGGGATCGGATCCGGCTCGGGACACCGGTCCTCTCCGTGCGCCGGCGTCCGGACGGGGTGGAGGTGACCCCCCGGGGAGGTCCGCCGGAATCGTTCGATCAGGCGGTGCTCGCCGTCCACAGCGACCAGGCTCTCGCGATCCTTTCCGATCCCACGGACGCCGAGCGGGAGATCCTCTCCTCCATCCGGTACCAGGAAAACCGGGTCGTCCTCCATACGGACGTCTCCCTTCTCCCCCGGAGGCGCGCCGCCTGGGCGTCGTGGAACTACCTCGTTCCCGCCGCTTTCGAGGAACGGGTCTCCGTCACCTACGACATGAACATCCTCCAGTCCCTCCCGTCCCCCGTCGAGTTCCTCGTGACCCTCAACCGGGAGGAGAAGGTCCGCCCGGAAACGGTCCTTCTCCGGACGGTCTCCCACCACCCCGTCTTCACGCGTCAGGCCGTCGCCGCCCAGGCGCGGCGGGCCGAGATCAGCGGCGTGAACCGGACCTGGTACTGCGGTGCGTACTGGGGGAACGGGTTCCACGAGGACGGGGTGAGAAGTGCCGCGGACGTGGGCCGGGCGTTCGGAGCGGTCCTGTGACGGTCGGAAGCGCCGTCTACACCGGGGAGGTGCGCCACCGGCGGTTCGCCCCGGTGCGCAACGAGTTCCGCTACCGCCTCTTCCTGCTGTACCTCGACCTGGCCGAACTTCCCGGCCTCTTCGACCCCTACCTCCTCTGGTCGGCGAAAAGCCCCAACGTCGCGTGGTTCCGAAGGGAGGATTACCTCGGAGACCCCTCTACTCCTCTCGACAGGGCCGTCCGCGATCTCGTTGAGGAACGCCTGGGAATCCGTCCCGCGGGCCCGGTGCGGCTCCTCACCCACCTGCGGTACTTCGGGTATCTCCAGAACCCGGTGAGCTTCTATTACTGCTACGACCGGGAAGGGAAACGCGTCGAGGCGATCGTCGCGGAGATCACGAACACCCCCTGGGGGGAGCGCCACGCCTACGTCTTCGGCGACCGCGGAAACGAATCGGTCCACCCCTCCTGGAGGAGGTACCGGTTCCGGAAGTCCTTTCACGTCTCCCCGTTCCTCGACATGGGGATCGACTACGACTGGCGGTTCCGGGAACCGGGCGAAGCCCTGACCGTGTTCATGATCGCGTTCGAGAAGGGGGAACGGATCTTCGACGCCGGCCTCTCTCTTCGCAAAAAGCCGCTCACCTCCCGGACGCTGGCCGCGGCGCTTGCTTCCCACTCGTTCATGTCCGGGAAGGTCGTCGCGGGAATCTACTGGCAGGCCCTGCGCCTTTGGCTGAAACGGGTGCCCCGCTTCGCACATCCTTCCAAGAGAACCCCTGCGAGGTAGGCACATGGACGGAACGGCGCGGATCCGCACGATGGAGGACGCATCTTCGAAGGACGGAATCGTGGACCGCACATCGCGGTCTCTCCTGTTCCGGCGTCTGGCGAACATCCGGGAGGGTACGCTCACCATCGCCGACGGGGAAGATTCGCGCTCCTTCGGCAGCGGGGCCGACCTTTCCGCGACTGTCACGGTCCGGGACCGGAAATTCTACCGGCGGGCGCTGCTCGGCGGGAGCGTCGGGGCCGGCGCCTCTTACATGGACGGGCACTGGACGGCCGACGACCTGGTTTCCGTGGCGAGGATCCTCGCCCGGAACGCGGAGGCCCTGGAGAGGATGGAAGGCGGAACGGCGGTCCTTTCCCGTCCCTTCCTGCGTCTCTACCACGCCCTGCGCCGCAACACGGAATCCGGCAGCCGCCGGAACATCGCGGACCACTACGATCTCGGGAACGCCTTCTACGAACTGTTTCTCGACCCGTCGATGGCCTATTCCTGCGGGATCTTCGAGATCCCGGGCAGCACCCTGGAGGAGGCCCAGACGGCGAAGTTCGACCGGGTCTCCCGCAAGCTCGATCTGAATCCCGGAGATCATCTCCTCGAGATCGGGTGCGGGTGGGGGGGCTTCGCGATCCACGCGGCGAGCCGCTACGGCTGCCGGGTCACGGGGATCACGATCTCCGACAGGCAGGCCGAGCTCGCGCGGGAGCGGGTCCAGAAGGCGGGCCTTGCCGACCGGGTCTCGATCGTGCTCGAGGATTACCGGCGCACGACCGGCGTCTACGACAAGATCGCCTCGATCGAGATGATCGAGGCGGTGGGGCACCACTACCTGGACGATTTCTTCCGGCGCTGCGCCGCCCTCCTTTCCTCCCGGGGGACGATGCTCCTCCAGGCGATCACCATACCGGACCGGATCTACCGGCGGCACACCCGGTCGGTTGACTTCATCAAGCGGTATATCTTCCCGGGGAGCTTCATCCCGTCGGTCGCCGCCCTGTGCAGCGCGGCATCGCGCACCGACCTTAGGCCCGTGCACCTCGAGGACATCACGCCCCACTACGCCCGGACGCTCCGGGAGTGGAGGAACCGCTTCCTTTCGAGGAAAGAAGAGGTGCGCGCGATGGGGTTCCCGGAGCGGTTCCTCCGGATGTGGGAGTTCTACCTCTGCTACTGCGAAGGGTCCTTCTCCGAGCGGTACAACGGCGACGTCCAGATCCTCTTCGCGAAGCCTTCCTGGCGGGGTGCGACGATCCTGCCGACAGCCCATTGTTCCCGCTGATATTAAATATCGTCCTGTTCCAGGCGGGCTGGTTCGCGTCGGTCCTGGGCCCCCCCCGAGGACTTCCCTGGACCGGGCCGGCCGTGGTGCTGCTCGTCGTCGCCGTCCACCTGGCGCTCAGCGGGGACCGGAAAAGAGAGCTGATGCTCATCGGAACCGCGACGGGGATCGGACTGCTGGCCGAGACGGGCATGAACGCGGCGGAATTCTACTCCGCCGCTCCCTGGATCCTGCCGCCCCCCCTGGCGCCGGCATGGCTCCCTCTGATGTGGGCCAATTTCGCGACCACCCTGAACGTATCGCTCAAGGCGATTTCCGGCCGTCCCTTCCTGTCGTCGCTCCTGGGGGCCGTCGCCGGTCCCCTGGCGTATCTCGGAGGCGCGCGGCTGGGGGCGATCCATTTCCCCGAACCGTCCTGGCACGGTCTGCTGGCACTGGGCGTCCTCTGGGCGGTCGCGGTGCCTGCCCTCTTCGCCCTCTCCCGGAGATTCTCCCGGGGTCACGTCTTCCCGAAGAGGTAGTGGGAAACGAGCCACTCCCTTCCTTCCCCGAAGCCCCACAGCTCCTCGCAGGCCATGAAGAAGATCCTCCACCGCTGGAGCCAGAGACGCTCCCGCCCGGCGCCGTAGGTTTCCGCCAGGATCGGCAGGATCTCCCCCGTCCGTGCGTCGAGGTTGTCGAGCCAGGCCCGCGCGGTCCGGGCATAGTGCGTCCCGTCGACGCGCCAGTGTCCCTCCAGGCGCAGCCCCTCTTGAAAACGGGGCAGCAGGTCGTCCGACGGCATGACCCCCCCCGTGAAGAAGTTCCTCCCCATCCAGTTGTCCTCTCCTTCGGCCTCGAAGAAGTACGGAAACGCCCGATGGGAGAAGACGTGCACGAAGAGCTTCCCCTCCGGGCGCAGCCACCCGGAAATCCGCCGGAGGAGCTCCCGCCAGTTGCGCATGTGCTCGAACATCTCCACGGAGACGACGCGGTCGAAGGAGGTCGCCGGATCGAAGACGTTCATGTCGCAGGTGCGGACCGAGAGGTTGCGCAAGCCCCTCGCGGCGCACTCCCCCTCGATGAAGCGCCGCTGGGGCGTCGAGTTCGACACCGCGAGAACGCGGCTTCCCGGGAACCGCTCGGCGATCCACAGGGAGAGGGATCCCCACCCGCACCCGAGCTCCAGGATCTCCATTCCGTCCCCGATCCCCGCCCGCTCGCAGGTAACGGCGAGCATCGCCTCCTCCGCCTCGTCGAGGGAATCGATGCCCGGCGGCCACAGGGCGCAGCTGTATTTCATCCGTTTCCCGAGGACCCGGCGGAAGAAGGCGGGCGGGACCTCGTAGTGCTGCTCGTTGGCGGCCCTCGTCTCCACGGCGATCGGGCCGGTCCCCAGGGCGCGGAGCATCTCTTCGAAGTCCGCCTTCTGCGCCTGCGCGTCCCCGCCACGGACGAGGGATTCGAGACGGCGGCGGTTGAGCCGGTGGATCCCCATCCGGATCAGGGCATCCGGCAAAAGGCCGCGTTCGGCAAGTCCTATCGGGGAGATCACCGCCGGTCCTCCTTCGGGAACCAGGGGATGAAGGCGCTCGTGGTCCGCTGGTATTCGCGGTATTTCTCGCCGCGGGACTTGATCGCCTGCGCCTCCGTGTACGGGATTCCGGTGACCTTGAAGAGGAACAGGAGCATCAATACGGGGCCGAGAAGGGTGAGAAGCCAAAGGGGCGACCCGGCGGCGAGAAGGACGTAGGCGAACCAGTGGACCCACTCGAAGAAGTAGTTCGGGTGCCGGGAGTACCGCCAGAGTCCCTCCCTGCAGACCATCCCCCGGTTGGCGGGATCGGACCGGAACCGGGAAAGCTGGCGGTCGGAAAGCGTTTCCCCGGCCAGGGCCACGGCGAAAACCGCAATCCCCAGGACGTCCCACGGAGTGAAGGCGGGGACCGGATTGGCCGTCGCGGCCAGGAAGGGGAGGGAAAACAGGACGGCCCAGGCCGCCTGCACCTGGAAGAAGACGAAAAACCATGTCTGGGCCTTCTCCCCCCACTTCTCGCGGAGCGTCTTGTACCTGCCGTCCTCTCCCGGCGGGAGGACCCGGTCCCGGAAAAGGTAGAACGCAAGCCGTCCTCCCCAGGCCATCCCCAACGCGGCCACGACCGCCCGCCGCGCCGGGTCCCCATCCGCAGTCAGGGCATAGAAAAGGGAGAGGAACCCCACCCCCGACGCCCACCCCACGTCGACGATGCCGGCATCGTCCCGGGACCTCTGGTAGAGAAAGAGGAAAATCATCGCCAGGGAGACGATCCCCCAGCCGATCAGCGCCATTTTCACCGGACCCATTCCCGACTCCTGCAACCGGTTCGCAACCGTTTTTTTGTCTACAAGATAGATGACGGGACGGGAAGGAGGATTCCACGGCGAGAGGGCTTTCCTCTCTCCTGCAAAAGACCGGAATCTTCCGGGCGGCGGCGGGAATCCAAATGAAAAATTCGGAAACCTATCAGGAGGCAATGATTACCGATATGGCCCGGAAAGGGAATCTTGCCGCGTGTATTGCGGTTTTTCTCCTTGCGTCCGCATTCCCGTCCCTCGCACCGGCGGAAGCCACGGGCCTGCCGGACTCCCCCCCGATGGTCATCGAGGGGGTTACGTTCCCGGGGTCTTACACCGGGGACGGGGTCGTCCTGCACCTGCAGAGCGCCGCACTGCTTCGATACAAGATCGTCTTTCGCGGATACGTCGTGGGCCTTTATCTGCCCGAAGGCGCCGACCCTTCCTCCGTTCTCGAGGACTTGCCGAAGCGGATGGAGTTCTCCTACTTCTGGTCGATCCCCGGGCGGGAGTTCGGAAAGGCGGGGGAAAAGGTCCTCGCCCGGAACGTGGACGAATCGATGATGGAAAGACTCCGCGGCCGCCTCGACCGGATCGACCGCGCCTACCGGGACATCCGTCCGGGAGACCGCTACGCGCTCACCTACGTCCCGGGCCGGGGAACGGAACTGTCCCACAACGGCATCCCGTTGACCGTGATCGAGGGGGCCGACTTCGCCGCCGCCTACTTCTCGATCTGGCTGGGGGAGAAGCCGCTCGACGACGGCTTGAAGAAGGAACTTCTCCGGAAGGGGTAGCGAACCGTCGCGGAAAGGGAATGGGAAATCGATGCAAATCCTGTCGGCCGTGCTGGGCGTGGCGATGCTGATGGCGGGGTGCGGCGCGTCCCTGCCGCCGCTGAAAACCGTGGACAGGGTCGATCTCCCCCGCTTCATGGGCGATTGGTACGTGGTCGCCAACATCCCGACCTGGATCGAGGAGGGCGCGCACAACGCCGTCGAATCGTACCGGCTCGAACCGGACGGGACGATCGCCACCACGTTCACCTTCCGAAAAGGGGGATTCGACGGTCCGAGGAAGACGTACAACCCGCGGGGGTACATCCGCGACCGGTCGTCCAATGCCGTGTGGGGAATGCAGTTCATTTGGCCATTTAAGGCCGAATACCTGATTATTTACTTGAATGAAAGCTACACCCAGACCGTCATCGGCCGCAACAAGCGCGACTACGTCTGGATCATGTCCCGCACTCCCGTCATCCCCGAGCCGGACTATCGGAAGATCCTGGAGGAACTCGCCTCGGCAGGCTACGACCCCGGCCGGATCCAGCGGGTCCCGCAGCGGTGGCCGGTACCCGAAAACCGGGACCAGCAGGATCGGTAGCTTCAGCGGTCAGCGGGGGGGCTCACCTTTTTCAGGGCTTCGGCGGCGGCCCAGCCGGAAAGCGCGGCGCCCTCGACGCGCGGGCCCGCGAAGGCATCTCCGGCAAGAACCAACGGCGGCGACTGGCCGAGGACGAGACAGGGGCTCTTCTCGACACGAAGGGGTTTGCTGTAGCGCCACCCGTGGACCTGGAACTCGGTAACAGCCGATCCCAGCCACCGTCGAGCGGCCCGGAGCAGCTCCCGTCCCGAATCGTTCCTGTCCCGATCCCAGTGTTCCAGGCTGAACGCCGCAGTCGCGTGAATGGTGACCGCCGGTTCGCCGGAGACTCCTTTTCTCTGATTGTCGGCGATCCAGGCGATCGGACCCGCCCCCGGGGACAGACCCCCGGGTGGCGGAATCCGTGAAGGCCCGTCGAGCACCGTCAAGACGGCAAGGCAGCGTTCGTACTCGACGGAAACGAGGTGCGCCGTTTCTCGCGGCGGCAGCGCACTTTCCCCTGCCTTCAGGATCGCGAGCGACTGCGGCACCGGCGGCGTGAGAAGGGCCGCACCCGCCCGGAACGTTTCCCCGCTCTCCAGCTTCGCGACCCAACGGTTTCGATCGCGTCGAAGCGACACGACCCGCTTCTCGAGCAGGACCGGAACTTCGCGGGCGAGGTGCCTGGCGATCTCGTTCATCGTCGGCTTGCCGCGCCACCGGGGGTGACCTTCCGTCCCGTCGCCAATACTCCGATACCATTCCTCGACTACGCCGAAGGTCCGCCACCGATCCACGGCGGCTGCAAACCGGGGGTCCCGCGCGGTCAAAAACTGCGCCCCGTGGTCGAAGGTGGCCCCACCGATGCGCCGGCTGGCGAGACGACCGCCCGGTCCCCGGCCCTTGTCGATGACCAGCACATCGCAACCGGTCCGCCTCAGCTCGGACGCGGCGGCAAGTCCCGCCATCCCCGCCCCGACGATCAGGATGTCGATATCCTGCGGGCGATTCGGCATGGCATCCTCCCGGTCCGTCAACGGTACCCGCTTTCCAGCCGATTCAGGAAGCTCTCCGCCTCCCGCACGATCCGTTTTCGCCGCTCGCCCTCCATCCGCGCAAGCGTGCGGTACGGCATGCCCATTCGCGGGTTGTTCCGAAGCCGCGCTTCGTTGACGATCAGAAAATTCCAATACAGGTAATTGAACGGGCAGGCCTTCGGACCCAGCTTGACCTTCGGATCGTAGGCGCAGCCGGCGCAATAGTCCGACATGCGATCGATGTACGCGCCGGAGGCGGCGTACGGTTTCGAGCCCAGCAAGCCTCCGTCCGCGTGCAGCGCCATCCCGTGCGTGTTCGGCAGCTCCACCCATTCGAACGCGTCGGCGTACACGACGAGGTACCACTCCTCCACCTGGGCGGGAGCGATGCCGGCCAGAAGGGCGAAATTGCCCGTGATCATCAGCCGCTGGATGTGGTGCGCGTATCCGTTGCGGCGGGTGGCCTCGATCGTTTCCCGCAGGCACGACATGTCCGTCTCCCCGGTCCAGTAAAATTCCGGGAGCGGGCGGGCGGCCTCGAGGAAATTGCTTAGCGCATACCCCGGCATCTTCGTCCAGTAGATGCCGCGCACATACTCGCGCCAGCCCAGAATCTGGCGAACGAATCCCTCAACCGCCGGCAGCGGCGCCCGGTCCTTTTCGTAGGCGTCCAGCGCGGCTTCGCACACCTCTTTTGCTCCCAGCAGGCCGATGTTGAGGTACGGCGACAGAACGGAATGGAACAGGAAATCCTCCCCGGCCTTCATGGCATCCTGATACTCCCCGAACCGGGGCAGACCGTTCGTGATGAAGTGCCGAAGCGCTGTCAGCGCGTCTTTTCGCGTTACCCCCCAGCCGAAGGACGCGAGGTCCCCGAAGTGATCGGCGAAACGCCGTCCGACGAGCGTCATGACCTCGCGCGTCATGGCGTCGGGAGGAAAGCGCCGCCGGGAGGGCACCTTGACGCCCTTCGGCAATGCCCTGCGGTTCAAGGCGTCATAGTTCCACTTGCCGCCTTCGGGTTTGTCGCCTTTCATGAGCCAGCCCGTTTTCCGGCGCATGTGCCGGTAGAAGAACTCCATCCGAAGGTTCTTGCGCCCTTGCGCGAAAGCTGCGAACTCCGTCCGCGAGCAGAGGAACCGGCCATCCTCGCGGATCTCGACCGGCGTGCCGAATGCGTGTTCCCAGGACTGCATCGTTTCCAGCACCCGGTATTCCCCGGGCTCGGTCGCCACGATCCGGTCCGGCTTGTGCCGCGGGAGCGCCCGGCCCAGCTCGCCCGTGAACGATCCCGTGTTGCCGTCCTCGTCCAGCCGGACGTAGTCCACCTCGATCCCCTCGGCACGCAGCGATTCCGCGAAGTGGCGCATCGCCGACAGCACAAACACGATCTTCTGCTTGTGATGCCGGACGTAGGTCGCTTCCTCGCTCACCTCGACCATCAGCACGACATCCCGTGCGCGGTCGATGCCGCGCAGCGCGCTGAGCGGGCGGCTGAGCTGATCGCCAAAAATGATCCTGAGTGTCTTCATTCGGCTTGACCTGCCCCACCTGGTCGGTCGAGAGCCACTCCTGCTTCCCGGTGGGGGAGAACCTTGCCCACCGGGGCCGTTTCTACAGGAGAATGACCACGAGAGACAGAACCAGGAGCGAGAAGGCCGGCAGGGATTTCTTCATGGGATCCCTCACCTTGATATGCATCGACACCGCACCCAGCATCAGGACCGCAATGCCGATTGCCGCAGGCTCTGTGACGGACGGAAACCATATTCCTGCGAGCAGGAGTATTGCAAGGGAAATCTTGAAAAACCCGACCACCCCCATGAACCAACCGGGAAGACCGTAGGCTGCAAACTCCTCCTTCATGTTCCGGGCGTCTCCACCGCGCCAATCGGTCGGCTTCCCGGCGCGCAGCAACCAGACATTCAAGAGCCCCAGCGCGATTACGATCCGACTCACCAGTACCAACGATTCCATATGATGATCTCCTCTTGACAGGTCAACCAGGCTCCGGCTACCACTATGCACTGCACTTGGTAGATGCATGAAAGGGGACGGAAGACTCTTCTTATGACTGCCTTTGTCGGCCGCAATGGGGAACCAGCTCGATGCCCCTATTCTGCTTGTGACCATTTTTCGTCAAGTCATTTTCTCTTCTCGGCGGGAGAGGAATCCGCAGAAAGCCGGACGAATCAAAAGGAGCAAGGGGATCCCTTCCACGATGCGCGGGTTGTCTCGAAAGTGAAATTCGCACGGAAACTTCTCCTCGTCCGCGGGAATCTGACATTGGTGATGATCCGGAGAACGCTTCTTTCCATTTTCGTGATCGCCGCGTTTTCCCTCGGGGGGTGCGCTACGGTCCCGGAGCCGGCTCACAAGGTCATGTCGAGGAACGACGGTTACGAGGTGCGGGAGTACGCCGGGTACCTTTTGGCCGAGACAACCGTGTCGGGGCCCTGGAAGGAGTCCTTGAACGAGGGATTTCGCCGTCTTTTCTCCTACATCTCGGGAAACAACGAGGGACGGACCAAGGTGGAAATGACCGCGCCCGTCCTCTCCGGGGAGTCGGAGAAGATCGCAATGACCGCCCCCGTCCTCCAGGAGGCGGGGACCGGCGATGAGCAGGTCGTGTCCTTCATTGCCCCGGCCTCCTACACATTGGAAACGATCCCGGTTCCCAAAGACTCGCGCATCCGGATTCGGCAGGTCCCTCCCTTCACCGCGGCGGTCCTGCGTTACGGCGGCTGGACCGATCCGAAAAAGATCGAAAGGAAAACCGGGGAACTGCGGTCCATGCTCGCCCGGGACGGCCGAACCCCCATTCCTCCCTTCCTTTCCGCCCAATACAACCCGCCGTGGACGATCCCGCCGTTCCGTCGCAACGAGATTATCGTCAGGATCCGCTGATTACGGGAACCGTTTTCGGAACGCGCGCCATCTGTTAAGTAGTCCCGGCCCCCTTGAAGGGCCGCATCCATGCGGGATCACGGAGAAGCCGATGGGTCCCCTTTCGTCAAGAGCGGCGGAGACCCCCCTCGTGGAACTGCGCACGCTTTCGAAGAGCTACCCCGAGGGCGGAGGCGAACGGGTCGTGTTCCAAAATCTCTCCGCCGGAATCCGCAGGGGCGAAACGGTGGCCCTCCTCGGCCGCAGCGGCTCCGGGAAATCGACCCTCCTGAACCTCATCGCAGGCATCGACCTCCCCACCGCGGGCGAGGTGCTGCTCGACGGGACGAACCTGACGCGCCTGTCGGAGCAGGAGCGGACCCTGTTCCGGCGCCGCCACATCGGCCTCGTCTTCCAGTCGTTCAACCTCATCCCTACCCTGACGGTCATCGAAAACCTGCTCCTGCCGCTGGAGCTTACCGGCAGGACCGGGAGGCCGGCGCGCGCGGCGGCAACGGAGCTGCTTGGGAGGGTCGGACTCGCCGACCGGGGCAAGTCATACCCGGACCGCCTTTCGGGCGGGGAACAACAGCGGGTCGCGGTGGCCCGCGCGGTGGTCCACGACCCGGTCCTCCTGCTGGCGGACGAGCCGACGGGGAGCCTGGACGCGGAGACGGGGCTGCGGGTCCTCGAGCTGCTTCTCGAGCTCGCGCGGAACGAGAGGAGGACGATGGTCATCGTGACGCACAGCGATGCAGTGGCCCGCGTCACGGACCGGGTGCTCGTCCTCCAGGGCGGCCGCCTCGTGGACGAGACGGTCCCCGGGGGGGCGCAGGCGTGATCCTCCGGCTCGCCGGACTGCGCTGCCTTTCCCGGCATCCCCTGCAGCTGGTTTTCGGCCTCGTGGGCGTGGCCCTCGGAGTGGCGGCGGTATTCTCGATCGACCTCGCCAACGAGAGCGCCCGGCGGGCCTTCCGGATCTCCTCGCAGACCGTCGCGGGGAAAGCGACCCACCGGATCGCCGGGGGGCCTTCCGGGCTTGCGGAGTCGCTGTACGCAACGCTCAGGCACCGCGGAATGACGCGGACGATCGCCCCGGTCGTCGAGGGGTACGCCCGGGTGCCCGCGCTACCCGGAGTCACCCTGCACATCCTGGGGGTCGACCCGTTCGCCGAGGCGCCGTTCCGGAGCTACACTCCGGGGACGTCGGCGGGCGCCGACATCCCCCGCCTCCTGACGCTCCCCGGAACGGTGCTCCTCCTCGAGGACACGGCGAAGCGGCTGGGGATCTTGCCGGGGGACGCTCTCCCGCTTCGGGTAGGCCTCGAAACCAAGCACGCCACGCTGGCCGGTTTCCTTCGGCCGGGAAACGAAGTGACCCGCCAGGCGCTTACGACGACCGCCGTTACGGACATCTCGACGGCCCAGGAGCTCCTCGGCAAGGTGGGTCGGTTGTCCGGGATCGACCTCCTGGTCCCTATTGGGGCGGAGGGGGAGGAGGTCCTCTCCCGGATTCGGGAGATCCTTCCCCCGGAAGCGGAGATCCTCCCCGCCGGCGCCCGGGGCAGCGCCCTGGAACAGATGACCCGGGCCTTTTCCCTGAACCTGAGCGCCTTGAGCCTCTTGGCCCTGGTGGTCGGCATGTTCCTCGTCTACAACACGATGATCTTTTCGGTCCTGCAGCGCCGGCAGCTCATCGGAACCCTGCGGGCGCTCGGCGTCACGAGGGGGGAGATGTTCCTGCAGATCCTCTCCGAGGCGGCGGTCCTCGGCGCTGCCGGGACGGTCCTGGGGCTTCCCCTGGGTTTCCTCCTCGGCAAGTTCCTGCTCGGGATGGTCACCCGCTCCATCGGGGACCTGTATTTCACCCTCTCCGTCCGGGAGGTTTCGGTGACGTATGCGACTTTCCTCAAGGCGGTGGGGCTGGGGACCTTCGGCGCGGTGGCGGCGTCTCTGTGGCCCGCCCACGAGGCGACCTCCACCCCGCCCCGGGATGTGATGCGCCGCTCCGCCATCGAGACAGGGGTCCGGAAGATCCTCCCGGCGATCTCGGCGGCGGGAGCGGGGCTGATTTTCCTGGGCGCCGGGGTGCAGCTGGTTCCCTCCCGAAGCATCCCCCTTTCCTTCGGCGGGCTGTTCTCCATCGTGGCGGGGTACGCGCTCCTCGTGCCGGGGGCGACCACCCTTCTGGTCCGGGGAATCCAGCCGGCCGCAACCTTCGCGTTCGGAACGCAGGGAAAGATGGCGGCCCGGAGCATCCCGGCATCGATCAGCCGCACGGGAGTGGCGGCCGCGGCCCTCGTGGTCGCCGTGGCCACCACGGTGGGAATCGGGATCATGATCGACAGCTTCCGCCGGACGGTTTCCGACTGGCTCGACCACTCCCTGCGGTCGGACATCTACGTCTCCTCCGCCTTTGACCGAAGGGGTCCCGATCGGACGCACCTCCCGCCGGACCTCATAAAAGACATCTCCTCCGCCCCGGGGATCCGCCAGATCGGCTTGGTCAGCCGGCGGACCCTCGAGTCCCTTTCGGGATTCACGGAGTTGTTCGTGATGCGGATCCCCCGGGAGAGCCTGGACGCCTTCCGTTTCCGGGAAGGAAACGCCGGGGACGCCTGGGAGGCGCTGCAGGACGGCGCCGTCATCGTAACGGATCCCTACGCGTACCGCCACGAAGTGAAAAAGGGGGACACGGTTCGCCTGCGCACCGACCGGGGAGAGCGGGAGTTCCCAGTGGCGGGGGTCTATTACGACTACAGCTCGGACCAGGGGCTGGTGGGGATCCTCGGGAAAACGTACGACCGGTATTGGGAGGACCGGGGCGTGGATTCGATCGGGATCCGTCTATCGCCCGGATTCCCGGCCGACGCCGCGATCGGCCGGATCCGCGAGATCGCGGGCGACCGGGCGGTCCAGATCCGCTCCAACAGGTCCCTCAGGGAGGCGTCGCTGAAGGTCTTCGACCGGACCTTCGCGGTCACGAACGTCCTTCGCTCCTTAACCATACTGATCGCTTTCGTCGGGGTCCTGAATGCGCTGATGGCGATCCAGATGGAGCGCGGCCGGGAGCACGCGGTCTTGCGGGCCATCGGCCTCACCCCCCGGCAGACGTGGGGACTGGTCGCGGGGGCGTCCGCCGTGATCGGAATGATTGCGGGGATTCTCGCCGTCCCCCTCGGGACGGCGCAGGCGCTGGTGCTCATCCGGTTCATCAACCGACGCTCCTTCGGGTGGACGATGCAGACCGTCGTCGACCCGTGGATCCTGCTCCAGGCAGTGGCGCTGGCGCTGGCCGCCGCCCTCCTCGCCGGGCTCTACCCCGCGAGCCGGCTGGCGCGCTCCTCTTTTTCGCGGGCGCTGCAGGAGGAGTGAGTGTCGCGGCGTCTTCTCCTCACCCTGGCCTCGCTTTGCGCGGCCGCGCTTCTCGCCTCCGGCGCCTTCCTTCGGTGCGCCCCGGCGAATCCCCCTGAGTCCACCCCTCCGTCGGCGTCTGTGACCGCGCTGCTCGGAGGGGAAGATCCGGCGGGGTTCGCCCGCGCGCAAATCCCTCGCGACTTCCGGTTCCCGGACGACCACGGCCCGCACCCTTCGTACCGCCACGAGTGGTGGTACGTAACCGGCAACCTCCGTGCGCCCGGGGGCAGACGCTTCGGATACCAGCTCACCTTCTTCCGCTTCGCCCTGTCCCCTGCCCTTCCCGACCGGAAGTCGCGGTGGGCGACGAACCAGGCGTACATGGCCCACTTCGCCGTCACCGACGTAGGGGGACGGGGGTTCCGTCACTTCGAGCGGACCGGCCGCGGCGCTTTAGATATCGCCGGTGCGACCGCCCAACCATTCCGGGTGTGGCTCGACGACTGGTCGGCGGAAGGCGGCAAGGCTTCCACCCTGCCGATCCGGCTGCGGGCAAAGGAAGGGAAGGTGTCGATTGACCTACTCCTTACCACCGCGAGGCCGATCGTGCTCCAGGGGGACCGGGGGCTCAGCCGAAAGGGCGCCTCCCCGGGGAACGCGTCGTACTACTACTCGATGACCCGCCTTTCGACCCGCGGGATCGTGCGGGTCGAAGATGGAACGTTTCCGGTGGAGGGGAATTCCTGGCTGGACCGCGAGTGGGGGACCAGTTCCCTTGAGAGGGGGCAGACCGGCTGGGACTGGTTCGCCCTGCAGCTATCCGACGGCAGGGACCTGATGTTCTACCGGCTCCGCCGGGAGGACGGCGGGACCGAACGTTTCAGCGCCGGAACGCTCGTTCTCCCGGACGGCTCCTCCCGGCACCTTTCCGTAGACGACGTCCGGATCGAGACCCTCGAAACCTGGAAGAGCCCGGAGAGCGGTGCCCGATATCCGTCCCGCTGGCGCCTGCTGGTCCCGTCCGAAGAAATGGAACTGGAGGTCGTCCCCCGCGTTGCGGACCAGGAACTGCGGACCGCCGTCCGGTATTGGGAAGGGGCGGTCGGCGTGCGTGGAACTTCCCGCAGGGGACCGGTCGAGGGGGACGGATACGTCGAACTGACGGGGTACGGGGAGACGGGCGGACGCTGACCGGGCCTATCGCGGTGCCGCGTCCGGCATGTCGTGAAATTTCTTTATGCCCCCCCACGGGTGACGATCCCCAGGTATCCGTCCACCGACAGCATGTCGCCGGTGCGGATCCGGTGGATCGCGTCGGGGATCCCGGTGACGCAGGGGATTCCGTACTCCCGCGCGATGATCGCCCCGTGGATCAGCATCCCGCCCCGACGCTCGACGACTGCGCCCGCCAGCGGGATCGCGAACGTCATGTTCGGATCCACCGCGTCGCAGACCAGGATCTCACCGGCCCGCATCCCGAACAGGTCGGCGGTCTTGCGGACAACCCGGGCAGGACCCTGCGCGAAACCCGGGCCCGCGGGGTGTCCCACGAGCTGCCTGTCCTTTTGCAGAAAGGAGGCGGACTCCATCACCGGGG
The DNA here is from genome assembly GCA_035464915.1 of Candidatus Limnocylindria bacterium. Classification (GTDB taxonomy): domain Bacteria; phylum Desulfobacterota; class Deferrimicrobia; order Deferrimicrobiales; family Deferrimicrobiaceae; genus CSP1-8. The sequence goes on along the minus strand of DATHRT010000110.1, from coordinate 952 downwards.
GAACGCCCCCTCCGGGAGGAGACGACGGATCGTTCAGCACCTCGATCGGTACCGCACCCCCGATGCGGCCGGTCCCTTCCCCTCCCCTGCCCGAACCTCTCCGGCCCTTCTCCTCGACCGCCCGGGCAAGAGCGACTTGCAGGCGGCCAAGAACGATGTTGTCGTCGTCCCGGAGCCGGTAGCAGTCCCGGGCCAGGCCCAGGAGTTCCTCCGCAAAGGTTCGGGCCTCCCCGTCGAACCGGGAGAGAAACCGGTCGCGCAGCGCCGCACCCTCCCCGGCGCTCCCCCCGGGGGCCCCCGGCGGACGCCGGGACATTTCCAGGAGAAGGGAAAGGACCCCTCTCCGCCCGGCCTCGCTCCCCCCAGAGCCGAAAAAATCCCCATACTCCCGAAACAAACGCCCGACCCGGCTCTCGAACTCCGCGTCGCCTCTCCCGTCGCGGCCCACACGTTCCGCGAGGAGCGGGTCGGCGCCAAGTCGCTGCGCCAGGTCGTTCAGCAGGGCATTCCGCTCGAGGGAAAGCATCCCCGTCCCCGAGAGAAGCCGGGTGAATTCGAAGGGGTCCTCGGGAGCGATCTTGTCGTTGTAGAACTGGCCGAAGAGCCGGACGCCGTGCGCCAGGGGGATGAACTCGGCCCGGTAGACCCCCTCCCATTTCCTCCCCGCCGCCTCGCGCCGCCGGATCTCCTCCGTAAGCTTCCCGTCGTCCAGGGCCTGCAGGTCGACGGACAGATACGCCTCGGCTTCCCGGCCCATCGCGGGAAGGAGTTCCCCCTCGACCCGGGCCCGCAAGGTTTTCAGGTTGGCGACGGAGCGCTTGAGGCTCAGGTACCAGGACCTGTTGTCGCTTCCGTCCGGCGTCGACCGGGCGGTGACGGGGCGGGACTGGAGGACGTGAAGCAACCCCTTCCCGAAGCACCACTCCACATCCTGGGGGGAGCCGAAAAACGC
>DATHRT010000109.1:0-47662 GCA_035464915.1 Candidatus Limnocylindria bacterium | reverse complement strand
GCCGGCGGGAGCCAGTGGGGTGACCGTTCCCTATATCCACGCGGGGGGGAAGATCGGGGTTCTGGTGGAGCTCCTCGGCGCAGGGCCGGACGACGCGGAGTTCGTTGCGCTCGGCAAGGACATGGCGATGCAGGTCGCCGCAGCGAACCCTCTGTACGTTTCCCGGGAGGATGTCCCGGCGGCGGCGGTCGAGCGGGAGAAGGCGATCTATCGCGAGCAGGCGATCGCTGCGGGGAAGCCGGAGAAGATCCTGGACCGTATCGCCGAGGGAAAACTCGAGAAGTACTACGGCGATTTCTGCCTGTTGGAGCAGTCCTTTATCAAGGATCCCGAACGCACCGTGAACGACCTGCTGAAGGAGATGGCCGCGAAAAGGGGAGTCGCCGTGCGCGTCGGCCGGTTCGCCCGTTTCCAGGTGGGGGAGGGGCTTACGAAGCGTTCCGACGATCTGGCCGCGGAAGTGGCGAAGCAGCTGAACCGGGGATGAGTATGGGCGGGGACACTCCTGTTCTTGTCGCCGAAAAACACAAGGAGTGTACCCGCTAACCTATCGGAGGTTCCGTGGGAAAACCGGTGTACCGACGCATCCTGCTGAAGCTGTCGGGCGAGGCCCTCTTGGGCAAACATGCGTACGGGATCGATGAAGGCATCCTCGCGGGCCTGTCGAAGGAGATCCGGGAAATCACCTCCCTGGGCGTCCAGGTCGCCCTGGTGGTGGGAGGCGGGAACATCTTTCGGGGGATACAGACGAGCCGCGAGTACGGTATCGACCGCGCCTCCGCCGACTACATGGGGATGCTTGCGACCGTCATCAATAGCCTGGCGTTGCAGGAGAGGATGGAGCGCGACGGCGTGATGACGCGTGTCCTCTCCGCGATCGAGATGCGGGCGATCGCCGAGCCGTACATCCGGCGGCGCGCCCTGCGGCACCTGGAAAAAGGAAGAGTGGTCATTTTTGCCGCGGGCACCGGCAACCCGTACTTCACGACGGACACCGCCGCTGCCCTCCGCGCGATGGAGATCAACTCGGACGCCATTCTGAAGGCCACCCGGGTCGACGGGGTGTATGACAAGGACCCGCTGCTCCATAAGAAAGCGAAAAAATTCAAGGAGCTTACCTACATCGATGTCCTGCAGAGAAACCTCAAGGTGATGGACGCCACGGCGATATCCCTGTGCATGGACAACGACCTTCCGATCGTCGTATTCAATCTGACGAAGAGGGGGAACATCCGGAGGGTGGTCATGGGGGAGAAGATCGGCACCGTGGTCCGGGGAGGTCACTAGTGGAAGCACTGTCCAAGGACACGGGCGGGAAGATGGCGAGATCCATCGACGCCTTCCGGAAAGAACTGGGGAAGATCCGGACGGGGAGAGCGTCTTTTTCCCTCCTGGACGGGATCAAGGTGGACTATTACGGGACCCTCACTCCGCTGGCGCAGGTCGGCACCCTCTCTGTCCCGGAGAGCAGGCTGATCACGATCACCCCCTGGGACGCCAAGATGATCGGTCCGATCGAAAGGGCAATCCAGGCGAGCGGCCTGGGTCTCAACCCCTCCAGCGACGGGAAGATCGTCCGCATTCCCATCCCCCCTCTGACCGAGGAACGGCGCAAGGACCTCGTCAAGGTGGTGAAAAAGATGGCTGAGGAAGCGCGGATCGCGGTCCGGAACATCCGGCGCGATTCGATCGACCGGATCAAGGAGAGCGAAAAAAAGAAGGAGATCTCGGAGGATGAGATGAAGCGGTGGCAGGACCGGATCCAGAAGGAGACGGACAGCTACGTCAAGAAGATCGACGAGATCCTGAAGACGAAGGAACAGGAGATCATGGAGGTCTGAACGCTTCGCGTCGGGCCATTTCCGTCATGCGTAAACAGCAGAAGGAGGAAACACAGCATGGCCATCATCATCAACGACGAGTGCACCGCCTGCGGATCCTGTTTGGACGCCTGCCCGGCCGGAGCGATCGTCGAGGGCGAGAAGTACAAGGTGACCGATGAATGCACCGAGTGTCTTGCCTGTGTCGAGACCTGCCCGACCGGGGCCATCGTCCAGGGCTAGTGCACCGTCTCGCAAATACAATGGCATTCGAGCGTCGCTGCATCCGCGCCAGCTTCGTTGCGCTTCTTCACCATACTCAACCATATGCCTCAGTCGCGCGCCTTGCCGGCGCGGCGCATCAACGCTCTCGGTGCGTCAAGCTATTTACGAGACGGTACACTAGGACGCTTCCGCCGGGACGCGAAGACAAGCCTACATGAAAAGCGGCGGACCCCCTGCATCCGCCCTCCCGCGGCACGTGGCCATCATCATGGATGGAAACGGACGGTGGGCCAGCCTTCGCGGGCTGCCTCGTGTGGAAGGGCACCGGATGGGAATCCGCTCCGTCCGGGCAGTAGTGGAGTGCGCGCGGGAAATCGGCATCTCCTTCATCACCCTGTACGCGTTCTCCTCGGAAAACTGGGGGCGCCCCCGGCCCGAGGTGGCCACCCTGATGGGGCTTCTCCGGGAGTTTCTGATCAATGAGCTTCCCGAACTCAACCGGCAAGGGATCCGGCTGAACGTCATCGGAGAGATCTGGCAGCTTCCTCCCCACGTCCGCGGGGTGCTCGACCGGACGCTGGCGGCCACCGGGAAGAACAGCGACATGACGCTCACCCTGGCGCTGTCCTATGCCGGGAGGCACGAGATCGTTCGGGCGGCCCGGATGCTGGCCGAGGACGCGGCGGCGGGGAAGATCGTTCCGGGGTCGATTACGGACGAGGATTTCGCCGGAAGGCTGGACACGGCCGGGATTCCCGATCCCGACCTGGTGATCCGGACCAGCGGGGAGGTCCGAATCAGCAATTTCCTCCTTTGGCAGGCGGCTTACGCGGAGTTCGTGTTCACCGACGTCCTTTGGCCTGATTTCGGGAAGCCGGAGTTTCTCGCCGCCCTCGAGGAGTATTCGCACCGCGATCGCCGCTTCGGACTGACGGCGGAAGAGGGGAAACGTTCCCCGAACGACTTGTGACCGTGCTCGGGAAACGGATTCTCACCGCCGTCTTGCTGCTTCCCCCCCTCGTGGGGGTAGTGATGATCGGAAAGGGTTGGCCCTTCGCGCTGCTGGTGGGTGCGGTAACCATTCTCTGCTCCCGAGAGTATTTCCGGTTCTTCTTCTCTTCCGCCCGGGACAGGTGGTCCGGCGTGGTGATGGCCGTTCTGGTCTATCTCTCCGGCATTCTGCTGCCGTTCCAGGCGACGGTGGCGGCCGTGCTGTGCTGCGTCTCTCTGGGAGCGTTTCTTTTCCCGGCAGGCGAGAAGTCCCACGCAGAGATGGCGCGGAAAATAGCGCTTGCGACGCTCGGCGCGATCTACATCGGAGGATTCCTGTCCACCTATCCCCGTACCATCGCGCTCCCGTCCGGGGAGCGCTGGGTCTTCCTGGGTCTCCTGGTGGTCTTCGCGGGGGATATCTTCGCCTATTTTGTCGGAAAGGGGATCGGGAAGCTTCGTCTTTCGCCGGGCATCTCCCCCAACAAGACGGTTGAGGGTGCCCTCGGGGGGCTGGCGGCGAGCATCATTCTGGGTACTGTCTACGGAGCTCTGTTCCTCCCCCAGGTTCCCTCCTGGTTTGTTTCCCTCGTCTCTGCGCTGACAGGGATCGCGGGGCAGGCCGGAGATCTCTTTGAATCGCTTCTCAAGCGCGCTGCGGGGGTGAAGGACAGCGGCACGCTCCTGCCGGGACACGGGGGGATGTTCGACCGGGCGGACGCCGTCATCTCTGCAGGGCCGGTGCTGTACCTGCTTGCGCTGCTCGCACCGCTTGCGGGGGGGGCGGGATGAGAACGGCCAGAGGAGTAGCCGTTCTGGGTTCCACCGGCTCGGTAGGCCGGAACGCCCTCGATGTGATCGCGAAATTTCCGAAGAGGTTCCGGGTGACCGCGCTTTGCGCGGGAAAGAACGTAGCGGAGCTCACCAGGCAGGCACGCCGTTTCCGCCCTCCCGTCGTGTGTCTTTCCGAGGAGGTGCCCGTCTCCCGACTGGGGCGTCTCCCCGCCGGAACGCGCGTCCTGTACGGGGAGGAGGGGATGTCCGAGGTGGCCTGCGCCGAGGGAACGGACATCGTCCTGGCCGCCGCCGCCGGAGTGACGTCCATCCGCCCCGTTATCGAGGCCGCCCGGAAGGGAAAACGGATTGCCCTGGCGAACAAGGAACTTCTTGTGATGGCGGGGAAGTTCCTCGTGGAAGCCGCGAGGACGGGAGGGGGCGAAATCCTTCCCGTCGACAGCGAGCACTCCGCGGTATTCCAGGCGATCGAGGGGCACAGGAAGGAGGACATCTCCCGGATTATTCTCACGGCCTCGGGGGGACCTTTCCGTAATCGTACCTTCCGGCAGATGCGCCGCGCGACGGTGGAGGAGGCGCTCGGGCACCCCGTATGGCGGATGGGTGCGAAGATCTCGATCGACTCCGCCACCTTGATGAACAAGGGATTCGAGGTGATCGAGGCCACGTGGCTCTTCGATCTTCCCCCGGACAAGATCGACGTCCTCATCCACCCCCAGTCGATCGTGCACTCGATGGTGGAGTACCGGGACGGCAGCCTGATCGCGCAATTGGGCGTCCCCGACATGCGGATCCCCGTAGGATACGCCCTGTCGTATCCCGAGCGGCTCCCGTTGGAACTGCCCCGGCTGCTCCCGCATCGAATGGATGGCTGGGCCTTCGAGCCCCCAGACAGGAAGAGATTTCCGGCCCTCCCATTGGCGTACGCCGTTGCCGCATCCGGGGGAACTGCGCCCGCAATGCTCAACGCGGCAAACGAGGTGGCGGTCGATGCGTTTCTCAAGGGGCGAATCCGCTTCACGGACATCGTGAGGGTAGGAGAGGCCATGATGGCGGCCTGGCGCAGGGACAAAAGGCCTGTTACCCTAAAGAATGTGCTCCGCGTAGACGAAGAGGCAAGGGAAGAGGCGTCCCGCATCATATCTCAAATCAGGAGACCAAGCAGACCGTGATCTATTTCCTGTCCTTTCTCGGCGTTCTGGGCATTCTCATCTTTGTGCACGAATTCGGGCACTTCATCGTTGCCCGTTGGCTCGGCGTGGGGGTCACGAAGTTCTCCTTCGGGTTCGGGCCGAAACTCGCGGGGATCCAGAGAGGGGAAACCGAGTACCTGATTTCCGCTATACCGCTTGGAGGGTACGTCAAGCTCGTGGGCGAAAACGACGCGGACGAGGTTTCCCCCGAGGAACAGGAGAAGGCGTTTTACAACAAGCCGGTCTGGGTGAGGATGGCGGTTGTGGCCGCTGGCCCCATCGGGAACCTTCTGTTTGCGTTTCTCGTGTTCTGGGTAGTCTTTCTGGGTGGTGTTCCCACGCTGACTCCGAAAATCGGGGACGTGATGCCGGATACTCCCGCGGCGCGGGCGGGGCTTCTGGCCGGCGACCTTGTTGTCCGGGTGGGAGAGAAGGACATCGCCACGTGGGAGGAACTCGCCGCCGGGATCCGGGCATCGGGGGCCGGCAAGGAACTGCCTCTTACCGTCCTCCGCGGGGAGGAGGAGTTCCGGGTGACCGTCCTGCCGGAAATCCGGGAAGGACGCACCATTTTCGGGGAGAAGGTCGACGGCCCCAAGATCGGCGTGGTGGCCAGCAATGAGGTTATTCAGCAAAGGATCAACCCCGTGGCCGCCATCGGACGCGCGGCCGGGGAGACGGGGAGGATCGTTCAGCTGACCGTGCTCACCGTGGTGAAGCTCATCATGCGGGTCATCCCGTCCAATACTCTCGGGGGGCCCCTTCTGATCGCGCAGATTGCGGGAGACCAGGCCAAGCAGGGGATTTCCCCGTTCATCTACTTCCTTGGATTGCTAAGCGTGAACCTGGGGATCCTGAACCTCCTTCCCATCCCGATCCTCGATGGAGGTCACCTCCTCTTCTTCTCGATCGAGGCGCTGCGGCGGAAACCCTTCACCCCCCAGGCGAGGATGATGGCGCAACAGGTAGGGCTCGCCGTGATTCTCATGCTCACCGCGCTCGTTTTCTACAACGACATCGCCCGCCTGATCGCCGGGTAGCTGTTTGATCCTGGCCATCGAATCGGCGACGCCGTGTGGAAGCGTCGCACTCGTCTCCGGGGGGTGCGTTCTGGGGGAGACGGTGCTCCCCCGGGAAAAGCAGGTATCCGGGACGTTTCTCGCCGCCATCGACCGTCTTTTCGAAGAGTCGGGCCGGGGAACGAGCGAAATCACGCACGTGGCGGTTTCGGCGGGCCCCGGATCGTTCACCGGTCTTCGCGTCGGGATGGCCGCCGCGAAGGGATTTTGCTTCGGGTGGGGCCTGCCGATCGTTCCCGTCCCGACGCTGCACGCACTGGCATCGCGCTTTCTTGTGAAAGAGGTGCCCGTGTGCCCTGTGCTCGACGCGAAGAAGAAGGAGGTCTACGCGGGAGTCTTCCGCTGGCAGCGGGGAGAGTGCCTCCGCGCCGCCCCCGACGCCGCCGTGCCCCCGGACGTTCTCCCGGACTGGTTTCCGGAAGGGAAGGTCTTTTTCTGCGGGGACGGGACGATTCCGTACGGAGAGTTGTTCCGGGCCCGGTTGGGCGAGCGCGCCCTCTTCCCCCCTCCGGGCGAGGGGTTGCCAAGGGCTTCCGCCGTCGGCTTTCTGGCGGAGCGCATGGTCCGGCGGGGGGAGACGGGGGAGGTCCGAACGGTCGTGCCCGCGTATCTCCGCTTCTCGGAGGCGGAGACGCGTCGGGCTCGGGGAGGTCCCGCTGAGCCGTAAATTGACAATTGACCCTCCTCTGCTACACTCAGATATCATCCCAGATCCGGAGGTGCCGATGGAGGCGCGGAACCAGGAAGAGAAAATCGCTGCGCTTGTCGAGAAGGATCCGGAGTTCAAAACCCTGGTGCAGGAACACCGCATGCTGGACGGGAAACTGAAGGAGTTCGACAGGAAAGTGTATCTTTCCCCCGACGAGGAGATGGAGCGGAAGCGGCTTCAAAAACTCAAACTGGCGAAGAAGGACAGGATCGCTCAGAGGCTCTCCGGACAATAGCAACAGGAAGAAAGAACCCTCCTCCACGGGATGCGGGCACGGACCGCATGCGCGTTCGGGCCGGGGGAAGAACCCGGCGGGCGAAATCCCTTAGGGGGATTCCATCCCCGCGGGGGTTTTTTTATTTCCAAAGGAGCGAAAGGAATTTACGAGATGCGAAGTGACAGGACGAAAAAGGGATTGGAAAGGATGCCCCACCGGGCGCTCTACTGCGCCGCCGGGGTTCCGCAGGAGGCGATGGGAAAGCCTTTCATCGGGGTGGCGACCTCCTTTACCGACCTAGTCCCCGGCCATGTCGGGATGCGGGCGCTGGAGCGCGTCGTGGAAAGCGGCGTGCACGCCTCGGGCGGCTACCCGTTCCTCTTCGGAGTGCCGGCGATCTGCGACGGGATCGCGATGGGGCATCGGGGGATGCACTACTCTCTACCCCTGCGCGAGCTGATCGCCGATATGATCGAGTCGGTGGCTGAGGCCCACGCGCTCGACGGTCTCGTCCTGCTGACCAATTGCGACAAGATCACCCCCGGAATGCTCATGGCCGCCGCGCGGCTTTCCGTTCCCTCCATCGTCCTGACCGCCGGCCCGATGCTCTCGGGCAGGATGGGGGACAGGCGGCTTTCGCTCGTATCGGATACCTTCGAGGCAGTCGGCCGGTACCAGCGGGGGGAGATCGATGCGAAGATGCTGCGTCGTCTCGAGGCCGAGGCGTGCCCGGGGGAGGGGTCGTGCCAGGGACTCTACACCGCCAACACGATGGCGTGCCTGACGGAGACTCTCGGGATGTCCCTGCCGGGGTGCGCCACCGCTCTGGCCGGCATGTCGAAGAAGCGCCACATCGGGTATGCGACGGGGAAGCGCATCGTGGAGCTGGTGCGAAAGGGGATAACCCCGCGCAAGATCCTGACGCGCGCCGCCTTCGAGAACGCCATCCGCGTCGACCTCGCCCTCGGGGGGTCCTCCAACTCGGTGCTGCACCTGCTGGCCATCGCCCACGAAGCGGGGGTTACGCTTCCCCTGGCAGAGTTCGACCGGCTGTCCCGGGAGACGCCCCAGCTCACCACGGTCACGCCGGCCGGTCCGCACATGATGGAGGATGTGGAGTTCTCCGGCGGGATCCCGGCGATCCTCAATCGGCTGCTGCCCCGGCTCAGGAAGAACCCGACGGTGTCCGGCGAGGACATCACCGCGATCGCGAAAAGGGCGCGTGTCGTGAACGACGGGATCATCCGAAAGGTTTCCGCCCCCGTGCGGCCCGAGGGGGGGATCGCGATTCTCACCGGGAACCTTGCGCCGGGGGGCGCGGTGGTCAAGCAGTCGGGGGTCGATCCCTCGATGTTCACCTTCCGGGGGAAGGCCCGCGTTTTTGGCTCCGAGGAAGCCGTCATGGCGGCTATCATGGGGGGGAAGATCCGGCCGGGAACGGTTCTGGTCATCCGGTACGAGGGCCCGAAGGGGGGGCCGGGGATGCGTGAGATGCTCTCCCCCACCTCGGCGATCATGGGGATGGGGATGGGGACCAAGGTGGTCCTCATCACCGACGGGCGGTTCTCCGGAGGGACGCACGGACCGTGCATCGGCCACGTGTCCCCCGAGGCGATGGAAGGGGGGCCGATCGCCCTCGTGAGGGACGGGGACGAGATCGTTCTGGACATTCCGAAAAGGAAGCTCACGCTGAACGTGACGGCGGCCGAGCTCGGCCGCCGGAAAAAATCGTGGAAAGCCCCGCCGCCGAAGGTTCGCACGGGGTACCTGGCCCGGTACGCCAAGCTGGTGGGCTCGGCGGGAACCGGCGCGGTGATCCGGTAGGGGGGATGACGTGAAGATGACCGGCGCGGAAATGTTCGTCAAGGCGCTCGAAGACCTCGGGGTGGACGTGGTATTCGGGTACCCCGGGGGAGCGGTGCTGAACATCTACGATGCCCTGTTCCAGAACACGAAGGTTAGGCACCTGCTTGTTCGTCATGAACAGGGGGGAGTGCACATGGCCGACGGTTATGCCCGTGCCTCCGGGAAGACCGGCGTGTGCCTGGTGACCTCGGGCCCGGGGGCGACCAACACCGTAACGGGGATCGCCACAGCGTACATGGACTCGATCCCCATCGTGGTCTTCTCCGGACAGGTCCCGACCCTCATGATCGGCAACGACGCGTTCCAGGAGGCCGACATCGTCGGGATCACCCGGCCCTGCACCAAGCACAACTACCTGGTCAAGCACGCGAAGGATATGCCCCGAATCATCAAGGAGGCGTTTTATATCGCTTCCACCGGCCGCCCGGGACCCGTGCTGGTCGATATCCCGAAGGACGTCCTGACCGGCACCGCCGAGTACCATCTTCCGAAAGAGGTGAAGCTGCGCGGCTACCACCCCACCTACGAAGGGCACCAGAGGCAGGTGGAGAACGCCATACGCATGCTGCTCGAGAAGGAGCGGCCCGTCGTCTATGCCGGAGGAGGGGTCATCCTCGCCGATTCGTCCCAGCTGCTCACGGAGTTCGCCCACATTCTCGGAATTCCCGTCACGAACACGCTCATGGGGTTGGGCGGCTTCCCGGGAACCGACCGGCTCTCCCTCGGGATGCTCGGGATGCACGGTACCTTCCGGGCGAACATGGCGATATCGAACTGCGACGTGATCCTCGGCATCGGGGCGAGATTTGACGACCGGGTCACCGGGAAGATCGACGAATTCGCACCCGGGGCGAAGATCATCCACGTGGACATCGACCCGACATCGATTCAGAAGAATGTTCCCGTGAACATCCCGATCGTGGGGGACCTGAAGGACGTGCTCAAGAAGATGATCAAGCTCGTCAAGGGGACGAAGGAGGCCGCGCAGTACCGGAAGAAGATCGGTCCGTGGCGGAAGCAGATCGAGGAGTGGAAATCGACGCACCCGCTCGCGTACAAGCAGGGGAAGGGAAAGATAAAGCCCCAGTATGTGGTCGAGCAGATCTACCAGATCACGAAGGGGGACGCGATCATCGCCACGGAGGTGGGGCAGAACCAGATGTTCGCCGCCCAGTATTACCTGTTCGACAAACCGCGGACGTTCCTCTCTTCCGGGGGGCTGGGGACGATGGGGTACGGGCTTCCGGCCGCGATCGGGGCCCAGGTGGCGATGCCGGACAAGCTGGTGGTCGACATTGCGGGCGACGGCAGCATACAGATGAACATCCAGGAGCTTGCGACCGCGGTGCAGTATCGCCTCCCCGTCAAGGTGGTGATCCTGAACAACGGGTCGCTCGGGATGGTGCGGCAGTGGCAGGCACTGTTCTTCCAGGGGAAGCTTTCCCAGACATGCCTCCCCCAGATCCCCGATTTTGTGCGCCTGGCCGTGGCATACGGGGCGGTTGGGTATCGTGCAACGAAGCCCGCGGAGGTGCCGGAGGTGCTCCGGAAGGGGTTCGCTGCGCCCGGCCCGGCCATCATCGACATCGTGACGGATCCCGACGAGATGGTCTACCCGATGGTGCCCGCGGGGGCGCCTCTCACGAAGATGCTGCTCGTGTGACGTTGGAGGGGAAGAACCGATGCGCCATACCATTTCCGTGATGGTGGAGAACGAGTTCGGGGTCTTAAGTCGCGTCTCCGGTCTGTTTTCCGGGAGGGGATTCAACATCGAGTCGCTGACGGTGGCGGAGACGCTGGACCCGACGGTCTCCCGCATGACGATCGTGACCTCCGGGAACGACCAGATCCTCGAGCAGATCCTGAAGCATCTGAACAAGCTTGTCTCGGTCATCAAGGTGGTCGACCTGACGGGGGCGGAAACCGTCGATCGCGAACTCGTTCTGATCAAGGTGAATGCGGAACCGGAAACGAAACCCGAGGTGCTGCGCCTGGTGGACATCTTCCGCGCGAAGATCGTCGACGTGGCATCCCGGTGCTATACGATCGAGATGACGGGCGACGAGGAGAAGATCAACGCATTGCTCCAGCTGCTGAAGCCGATCGGGATCCGCGAAATCGTGCGAACGGGGCGTGTGGCCATTGCACGAGGGATGTAGCGGGGTCGCGAAAGGTCGGCTGTATCCACAATACCCGGGGAGGGTTTGATAATGGTCCGGATCTACCGTGAGAAAGATGCCAAGCAGTCGTTTTTGAAGAAGAAGAAGATCGCGATCCTGGGGTACGGAAGCCAGGGGCATGCGCACGCGAACAACCTGCGGGATAGCGGGATGGACGTTGTCGTGGGCGAGCTTTCGGGGTCCGAAAATGCGGCGAAGGCGAAGAAGGCCGGGTTCGAGGTCGTAGACGCCGCCGCCGCAACGGGCAAGGCGGACGTCGTCGTCATGCTCCTTCCCGACGAACTGCAGGGGGACATCTACCGTAACGCCGTCGGGCCGAACATCAAGAGGGGGGCGTACCTCATGTTTGCCCACGGATTCAACATCCACTACGGCCAGGTCATGCCCCGGGCCGACCTGAACGTGTTCATGGTGGCACCGAAAGCCCCCGGCCATCTCGTGCGGGCGCAATACGAGAAGGGAGAGGGCGTTCCCGCTCTCATCGCCGTACACCAGGATCCTGCGGGGAACAGCCGGGACATGGCGCTCGCATACGCAAGCGCGATCGGCTCCGCCCGCGCGGGGGTGATCGAGACCTCCTTCCGCGAGGAGACGGAAACCGACCTCTTCGGCGAGCAGTCGGTCCTCTGCGGCGGCGTGACCGCGCTGATCCTTGCGGGATACGAGACGCTTGTCGAGGCGGGATACGCGCCCGAGATGGCGTACTTCGAATGTCTGCATGAACTGAAGCTCATCGTGGACCTCATCTACGAGGGCGGGATCTCCACGATGCGCTACTCCGTGAGCAATACCGCGCAATTCGGCGACCTGACGCGGGGACCGCGGGTCGTCAACGCGGAGACGAAAGCCGAGATGAAGCGGATGCTCGAGGAGGTCCAGAACGGATCCTTCGCCCGTGAGTGGATCCTGGAGAACCGGGCCAACCGGCCTGTCTTCAACGCCCTCACAAGGCGTGGCGAGGAGCACCCGATCGAGGAGGTGGGCCGCCGCCTCCGGGCGATGATGCCGTGGATCGCGAAAGGGCGGCTGGTCGACAGGACGAAGAACTGACCCGGAAGCGATGGATCCGGGGGAGAAGGGTCGGGAGCGTGGGGTGATCGCCCCCGAAGGGATCCTGTTTCTTCTGGGCGGGGTTGCTCTTGCGGCCGTGCTCTCCCTCGTGTGGCCGAGGACGTTGCCTGCGTCGGTCTTCGGGATTCTCCTCACCGTTTTTATCGGCTGGTTCTTCCGGAACCCTGACAGGTTCCCCCCCGCTCTCCCTGGAGCGGTAATTTCCCCCGCGGATGGTAAGATAGTGTACGCAGGCGACAATCCGCCGGGAAGGTATTTCGGGGAACCGGGGAAGCGGGTAAGCGTCTTCATGTCGCCCTTTGATGTGCATGTGAACCGGGCTCCGGTCTCCGGCCGGGTGGTGTCCGTCCAATACCACCCCGGAAGGTTCCTGGCGGCGAATGTCGAGAAAGCGTCGCTTGCCAACGAGCAGAACGGCGTGCTCCTCGAGACGCCGGACGGCCGACAGCTCGCCTTTGTGCAGATCGCCGGGTTCATCGCACGGCGCATCGTGTGCGACGTGGCCCCGGGGGACACCGTTCAGGCGGGCCAGCGGGTGGGCATCATCTGTTTTGGATCGCGGGTGGACATCCTGCTCCCCGCCTCCGCTTCCCTGAACGTGCGGGTGGGGGACCGGGTTCGGGCGGGGGAGAGCGTCGTGGGGGTGGTGAAGTGAGGAAGAGGATGAAGCGGGAGGACGGGATAAGCCGGGGGATCTATGTATTGCCCAACCTGATCACGTCCGGATCGCTGTTCGCCGGGTTCTACTCGATTGCCGCGACCTACACCGGCCAGTTCGAGAAGGCGGCCATAGCCATCATTGTGGCAGTGGTGCTGGACGGCCTGGACGGCCGGGTCGCACGGATGACCAGGACAACTACGCAATTCGGGGTGGAGTACGACTCTCTGGCCGACATCGTGGCCTGCGGCGTGGCGCCGGCGTTTCTCGTATACGGCTGGGCGCTTTCGCGCTTCGGGCGGTGGGGTTGGTTGGCCGCGTTCCTCTACCTGGTCTGCGGGGCCCTCCGTCTTGCCCGGTTCAACGTCCAGGTCAATACGATCGAGAGAGGGAAATTCAACGGGCTGCCGATTCCCGCCGCGGCCACGTTCGTGGCATCCCTGATCATGCTCTTCTACTACCTGGGGGGATCCGGCAACTTCAAGCATCTCGCCGTGCTTCTCTCCATCTACGTACTGGCCTTTCTCATGGTCAGCACCGTAAGGTACAACAACTTCAAGGACCTGGAGCCCTTCCGCCGCCGGCCGTTCAACACGCTGGTGGTGTTTATCTTCCTTTCCCTCCTGCTGGCCGCGGAACCCCAGGTGATGATCTTCCTGTTCGTCTCAGCGTACATCGTCTCCGGGCCGCTGGGGGAACTGGTGCGCTTGTTGCGTGGTCAGCGAAAGAAAACCTTGGAAAGCGAGAAACACGTTGAGGGGCATGACGCTCACGGAGAAGATCCTCGCTAGGCACGCGGGGAAGGAAACGGTTGAGCCGGGGGAACTGATCCTGGCGAGGGTCGACCTCGCGCTCGGCAACGATGTGACCAGCCCGATCGCCATCCAGGCGGTCCGGAACCTGGGAGTCCGGGAGGTCTTCGACCGGGAGCGGATTGCGCTCGTCCCGGACCACTTCACGCCGAACAAGGACATCGCGTCGGCGGAACAGGCCAGGATAATGCGCGACTTCGCCCGCGAATACGGGATCGTGAACTACTTCGAAGTGGGGCGGATGGGGATCGAGCACGTGCTGTTGCCTGACGAGGGGCTCGTCGTTCCCGGCGATCTCGTGATCGGAGCGGACAGCCACACATGCACCTACGGTGCGCTGTGCGCCTTCTCGACCGGAGTCGGCAGCACCGACCTGGCTGCGGCGATGATCTCCGGGGAGGTGTGGCTCAAGGTGCCCAAGTCGATACGGATCGTGCTCTCCGGCAAGCCGCGGAAGTGGGTCGAGGGCAAGGACGTCATCCTCCACATCATCGGGGAGATCGGCGGGGACGGAGCACTCTACCAGTCGATGGAGTATGCCGGGGACGGCCTCGCGGCTCTCCCGATGGCTTGGCGGTTCACGATTTCCAACATGGCGATCGAGGCCGGCGCAAAAAACGGCATCTTTCCCTTCGACAAGATCACGAAGAGCTACGCGGACGAGCGGGCCTCCCGGAAATACACGGTGGTCGAGGCAGACCGCGATGCCCAATACGCGGCGGAGATCGGGATCGACCTGGGTGCTCTCGAGCCGCAGGTGGCGTTTCCGCATATGCCGGAGAATACCCGGTCCCTTTCCCGGGTGGGGAATGTCCCCATCGACCAGGTCGTGGTGGGCTCGTGCACCAACGGACGAATCGAGGATCTCCGGAGCGCGTGCGAGGTCCTGCGCGGCCGGAAAGTCCACGACGGCGTCCGGATGATCGTGTTCCCCGCCACGCAGGAGATTTACCTCCAGGCGATGCGGGAGGGGCTGATGGAGATCTTCGTGACCGCGGGTGCGGCGTTTTCCACGCCGACATGCGGGCCGTGCCTGGGCGGGCATATGGGAATTCTGGCAAAGGGGGAGAAGGCCGTCGCCACAACGAACCGCAATTTCGTGGGCCGGATGGGGCATCCCGAAAGTGAGGTCTACCTCTCCAACCCCGCGGTGGCGGCCGCCTCCGCGGTCCTCGGCCGCATCGGCGGACCGGACGAGATACCCTGACGCCCGCGGGACCGAATCCCGGCGTTCATGGTGCCCGGTTCACGGCGCAGCAGCCGCAGGAGGCGGGGCGCAGTGAGGTAAAGCGCAGCCGTGCAGGTTTACCGCACGGCGAGCCACGAACGGAGCCCCCCTCCGAGGATGCGGAGCCGGGGATAGGGGAAACGGGGCGAGCCAGGGTCTACGTGGATGAGAGGGGGACAGACAGCATGGCGCTGAAAGGACGGGCCTGGAAATACGGGGACGATGTCGACACCGACGTCATCATCCCCGCACGGTATCTGAACACCTCCGACCCGGAGGAACTGGCCCGCCACTGCATGGAGGGCATCGACAAGGAGTATGCGGCGAAGGTCTCCTCGGGGGATTTTCTCGTGGCAGGGAAGAACTTCGGGTGCGGCTCCTCCCGAGAGCACGCTCCCATCGCCATCAAGGCGTCCGGAGCCTCTGCCGTGATCGCCCGCTCGTTCGCGCGGATCTTCTACCGGAACGCGTTCAACATGGGTCTTCCCATCTTCGAGGTGCCCCAGGCAGTTGACGAGATCGATGCGGGGGATGTTCTTACTCTGGACATGCGGCAGGGGATGCTGCGGAACGAGACGAAGGGGCGTAAGTACGCCATCGCCCCGGTACCGCCGTTCATGCAGGAACTTGTCGCTGCAGGCGGATTGCTGAACTACATGGCGTCCCGGCGGAAAGGAACGTAGCGGCCATGCCAAAGGTCTGCGTATTTCCCGGCGACGGGATCGGTCCCGAGGTTATCCGGGAGGCGCTGTCTGTCCTCCGGACGTTGGAGGAGGTCTCGGGGAAAAAACTGTTCGAGACCGAGGAGGAACTGCTAGGCGGGGCGTCCTACGACGTCCACGGCATTCCGATGACCGACAGGGCGTTGTCCCTGGCCCGGTCGTCAGACGCCATTCTTCTGGGAGCCGTCGGCGGGCCGAAGTGGGACCAGCTTCCCTTCGAGGTCAGGCCGGAGCGTGGACTGCTGGAGTTGCGGAAAACCCTCGGGCTCTTCGCGAATTTGAGGCCCGCGAAGGTGTTCGCGCCCCTTCTCGATGCATCGCCCCTGAGAAGGGAGCTCGTGGAAGGAATCGATCTCCTGATCGTACGGGAGCTCACCGGGGGGATCTACTTCGGCGAGCCCCGCGGGATCAAGATGATCGACGGCGTCGAGACGGGTATCAACACGGAGGTGTACTGCCGCCCGGAGATCGAGCGGGTCGCCCGGGTCGCCTTCGAACTGGGCCGGAAACGGACGGGAAGGGTAACCTCCGTGGACAAGGCGAACGTCCTGGAGGCGTCCGTGCTGTGGAGAAAGGTCGTCACGGAGGTGGGCGCGGCGGAGTTTCCGGACGTTGTCCTTTCCCACATGCTCGTCGACAACTGCGCCATGCAGCTCGTCCGCAACCCGAAGCAGTTCGACGTGATCGTCACGACGAACCTCTTCGGCGACATCCTGACGGACGAGGCGTCGATGGTCACGGGCTCGATCGGGATGCTCCCTTCTGCCTCGCTCGGGGGAAACGTGGGGCTGTTCGAGCCGATCCACGGGAGCGCCCCGGACATCGCGGGGAAAGGGCTGGCCAATCCTCTGGCCATGATACTTTCCGCGGCGATGATGCTAGAATATTCATTTGCCATGGTCAGGGAGTCCGCTCTGATCGAGGACGCGGTAGGGAAGACGCTTGCGGACGGCTGCCGCACGGGCGACATCTACCGCGATGGGCCCGGGGTTCGGCGGGTAGGAACCTTGGAAATGGGTGACAAGGTACGGCAAACCATTACGGACAACTCGTGATAAGGAGCGAGGGAAATGGCCACGAAAAACTTTAACGTCGCTGTTGCAGGTGCGACGGGCGCGGTCGGGAACGTGATGCTGCGGATTCTGGAGGAGAGGAATTTCCCCATTCGGAACATCCGGCTGCTTGCCTCCGAAAGGTCGGTCGGGAAAAGGATCCGGTTCCGGGGGGAAGAGGTTCCCGTTGAACTCCTCCAGAAGAGCGCCTTCCGGGGAATCGACATCGCCCTGTTCTCGGCGGGGGCGTCCCGGAGCAAGGAGTTCGCCCCGGCGGCCGGGGAGTCCGGAGCGGTGGTCGTCGACAACTCGTCGGCCTTCCGGATGGAGCCGGACATCCCGTTGGTGGTGCCCGAGATCAATGGCGACGCGATTGCCCAATACCGGAATCGGGGGATCATCGCGAACCCGAACTGTACCACAATCGTCGCGGTCATGCCGCTCAAGCCCCTGCACGACTTCGGGACGCTGCAGCGGGTCGTGGCTTCCTCCTATCAGGCGACCTCCGGGGCGGGTGCCAAGGCGATGGCCGAGCTCATCGCGCAGACGAAGGCGTTCGCCAGCAACGAGAAACTGGAAGTGGCGGCGTTCCAGCACCAGATCGCCTTCAACGTTATTCCGCACATCGACGCCTTCCTCGAGAACGGATACACGAAAGAAGAGATGAAGATGACGAACGAGGGGCGCAAGATCATGGGGATTCCTGACCTGCGCATTACCTGCACCACGGTACGCGTACCGGTCCTGACCGCCCACTCGATTTCGGTCAACGCGCAGTTCGAGAGGAAAATCTCCCGCGAAAAGGCGCGGGAGCTGATCGCGGCGTTCCCCGGCTGCCAGGTGATGGACGACCCGGCGGGCAACGTGTATCCGATGCCGCTTTTCTGCGCGGGAAAGGACGATTGCTACGTCGGGCGCATCCGCGAGGATGAGAGCGCGGAGAACGCCCTGAACTTCTGGGTGTGCGGGGACCAGCTACGGAAGGGGGCGGCCCTGAATGCGATCCAGATCGCCGAGGTGCTCGCCCAGAAGCACCTGCAGCCCGCCCACGCGTAAGCACCGAAGGCAGTCCGAATCGATGTCGCGCCACCGGGAGCGGGGGACCCTCCGCTCCCGGTGGCGTTTCGATCCCCGGGATCGGCTCCGCATCCTCGGAGGGGGGCTCCGTTCGTGGCTCGCCGTGCGATGAACCCGCACGGCTGTGCTTTACCTCACTGCGCCCCGCCTCCTGCGGCTGCTGCGCCGATGAACGGGAACCCGGGGCGATGCGGGGGGTTCCGCGGAGCGGCCTGTGGAGCGAGTCCCCGGCTCTCGCGAGCGGAACCGGCAGCGAGCGGGCGAAAGGTCGCGAGCGTTTGCTACGGGGAATCCCCCGCGAGCTAGGGTCCTTCATCGGCCGGGGTTGAGGCGATAGAGAGGGCTTCCGGAACGATGCGCCACGTAAAACTGACGATCGCGTACGACGGGACCGCGTACTGCGGATTTCAGCTCCAGGCGAACGGGGTCACCATCCAGTCGGTGGCGGAGGATGCCCTTTCCCGGCTCCTCCAGGAGCCGGTCCGTCTCCGGGCGGCCAGCCGTACCGATGCGGGGGTGCATGCCCGGGAACAAGTGGTCGATTTCGCCGACTCCGGGAGACGTTCCTTGGGTACAATCGTCCGCGGGGGAAACGCTCTTCTCCCGCCGGATATCCGGATCCTTTCCGCCGAGGAGGCACCTCCGCACTTCAACGCGCGACGCGACGCAAAAGGCAAGGAATACCGGTACTTCTTCTACCTGGGGCCTGTCGCCTCCCCGTTTCTTGCGTGCTACTCGTGGCACCTGGGGAAACTTGTCGACATCGGCGCGATGCGGCGAGGTCTCGCACACATCGTGGGAACGCATGACTTCTCCTCCTTTCGGGGACAAGGATGCACCGCGAGGACCACGGTCCGGAAAATTTTTCGCGCCGGCATCGAGGAGGAAGGCGTTCCGGGTCTGGTCTCCGTCCGCATTACCGGCAGCGGTTTCCTCAGGCACATGGTGCGGAACGTCGCAGGGACACTCGTCGACATCGGCAAGGGGAAGAACCTGCCGGACTGGGTTTGCGAACTGCTCGGGCGGCGGGACCGGACGCTTGCCGGGCCCACCGCTCCGCCCCACGGACTGTTCCTGTGGGAGGTGGTGTACGGGAAAAACCCGTCCTCCCGCCCGGCCGGGGGGGAGCGGGAAAACGGCTTTTCCTCTTGACGTTAGAGGTTGGTTGAGATCTAATACCCCTTTGATTTTTAAGAGAAAGGTTTGCCAAGATGAAAACGACGGTTTTTTTTACGAGAGAGGCCGCGAACCAGAATTGGCACGTGGTGGACGCGCAGAATCAGGTGCTCGGCCGTCTCGCCACGCGGGTGGCGTCGGTATTGCGGGGGAAGCACAAGCCCACCTATACGCCCAACGCGGACATCGGCGATTTTGTTATCGTCATCAACGCGGATAAGGTGAAGCTCACCGGCAAGAAGATGACCGACAAGTTGTATTACCGGCACTCGGGATACATCGGGGGCCTGAAGGAGACCACACCGGAAAAGGTCATTTCTTCGAACCGCCCCGAACGTATTGTCGAGTGGGCGGTGCGCGGAATGCTTCCCAAGTCTCGGCTGGGGGACCGGTTGTTCACGAAGCTCAAGGTCTACGCCGGCCCTGACCATCCCCACCAGGCCCAGCAGCCGAGGCCGCTGGTCGTGAACGGAAAGGAGAGGGCGTAAACGTATGGCACAGGCGAAGATCTATGCAACCGGCAAGCGGAAAACTTCCATCTCGCGGGTCTACATGAAACCGGGCACCGGACGCATCCTTGTGAATGGCCGCGAGTTCGAGGAATACTTCCCCGTGCTGGCCCTTCGGGCCGCGGCGGTGCAGCCGCTGGTCCTCACGGGGAAGCGGCAGAGCGTGGACGTGGAAGTCAACGTCACGGGTGGCGGGCCTGCATCCCAGGCCGACTCGCTAAAGTACGGGATCGCCAAGGCGCTGCAGATCGACAATCCCGAGCTTCGGTCCATGCTGAAGCGAGCGGGCTTTCTGACGAGGGACGCGCGCGTCAAGGAACGGAAAAAGTACGGACGACCGGGGGCGCGGAAACGGTTCCAGTTCTCCAAGCGGTGAGCGCGAAGGGCTTTTCGCCCAGCGAACGGTTTCGGAAGGGGAAGGCCGGTGGCGCCTTCCCCTTTTTCGTTTTTACGGGGTCCTCCGGAACCCCCGGGGGGAAGCGGGACCGGTCCTGCACAGGAGATGCTGTATTATGAGCGGGAAGGCGGTGTCCATGACCAGGGTTGCCATATACGGGGCGACGGGGTATACCGGGTTCG
Source organism: Candidatus Limnocylindria bacterium (assembly GCA_035464915.1). Taxonomy (GTDB): domain Bacteria; phylum Desulfobacterota; class Deferrimicrobia; order Deferrimicrobiales; family Deferrimicrobiaceae; genus CSP1-8. The sequence continues at coordinate 27,704 of DATHRT010000109.1, read as the reverse complement.
AACTCATCCGTCTGCTGCTGTCGCACCCCGGAGCGAAGATCACGGTCCTTACCTCCGAGCAGTATTCGGATCTTCCGGTGGACCAGGCGTTCGCCCCGTTCCGCGGGAGGCTGCCGAAGGTCGCCTTCGGAAAGATGGGGCAGGTGCGCACGGAAGACGTGGATGCGGTATTTCTCGCCCTCCCGCACACCGTTTCCGCCCCCGTGGCCGCGGAGATTCTCCCGCGGGGAGCCCGGGTCATCGACCTGTCGGCCGATTTCCGCTTCCGGAGCATCCCGCTGTACGAGTCCGTCTACGGGGTACGGCACAATTTTCCGGACCTTTGCAAGCAGGCGGCATACGGGCTCCCCGAAATCTACCGGGACGCTCTCCGGAAGACCCGACTGGCGGCCATTCCCGGCTGCTTTCCCACGGCGGTGATCCTGGCCCTTTACCCGCTGCTTGCGGAAGGACTGGTCGATGCGGAGGGGATCGTGGCGGACTGCAAGACCGGGGTGTCAGGGGGGGGAAGGGGGCCAAATCTCGGCTTCCACTATCCGGAGGTAGAGGGAGGGGTGCGCCCGTACGGACTTCCCACGCACCGCCACAACCCGGAGATGGACCAGGAGCTTTCGCTTGCCGCCGGGAAAAACGTGGCTGTGACTTTCGTTCCGCACCTCCTTCCCATGGTGCGGGGAATTCTCGCGACTTGCTTTGCGATGGCGCGGAGGAAGGTCGCGGCGAAGGACGTGGAAAAGGCCTACCGGAAGCATTACGGGAAGGAGCCGTTCGTGCGCCTCTGTCCGCCGGATGTCCTTCCCTCGACAAAGGATGTTTCGGGGAGCAACTTCTGCGACATCGCCGTCCGGTTCGACGAGAAAAGCCGCCGCGTGATCGCTGTTTCCGCGATCGACAACCTGGGGAAGGGCGCCTCCGGCGCCGCCGTCCAGTGCTTCAACCTCATGATGGGCTTTCCGGAGGACGAGGGTCTCCAGAGGCTCCCCGTGTTTCCATGAGTGTTCCCCCCCCCGGCGTCGCGGTGGTCATCCCGGCGAGGTACGGTGCCAGCCGCCTGCCGGGTAAGCCCCTGGCCCAAATAGACGGTCGCCCGATGATATGGTATGTTTGGGAAAACGCAAGGAAATCGGTGTGCGCAACGCGCGTGATCGTGGCCACCGACGATGAGAGGGTTGCCGGCGCCGTGTGCGGGTTCGGCGGGGAAGCGCGGATGACATCCCCCGCGTGCGTCTCCGGAACGGACCGTGTGGCCGAAGCGGCGCGGGGGCTTTCGGAGGAGATCATCATTAACCTGCAGGGCGACGAGCCGATGATGGACCCATCGGTGATCGACGCCGTTGCCGGCCCTCTCCTCTCGGACCCGGCGGTCTCGATGGCGACGGCTGCCGTTGTCCGGGAGGACCCGGAGGAGTTCCTCCTCCCCTCTGTGGTCAAGGTGGTGGTCGACAACTGCGGAGACGCCCTGTACTTTTCCCGTGCGCCCATTCCCCATTACCGGGATACCGGGTCCGGCAGCTACCGGAAGCACCTCGGGATCTACGGATACCGGAAGGACTTCCTATTCCGCCTTTCCAGCCTTCCCCCGAGCCTGCTGGAGGAGGCCGAGTGTCTGGAACAGCTCCGAATACTGCATTATGGCGGGAAGATTCGCGTCCTTGATGTACTTTCCGACTCGGTGGGTGTGGATACCCTCGAGGATCTCCGTGCGGTGGAGCGAAGGATATGCGCCCGGAAAAAACGGTAAAACCGAAGTATATTTTCGTGACGGGGGGGGTGGTTTCCTCTCTCGGGAAGGGGCTCGCCGCCGCCTCCATCGGGGCTCTTCTGGAAGCGAGGGGGTTGCGGATCACGATGCTCAAGCTCGACCCGTACATCAATGTCGACCCGGGCACGATGAACCCGTTTCAGCACGGGGAGGTCTACGTGACCGATGACGGGGCCGAGACCGATCTCGACCTGGGCCACTACGAGCGCTATACGTCGACCCGGATGAGCAGAAAGAACAACTGCACCACGGGGAAGATTTACCATTCCGTGATCAACAAGGAGCGACGCGGGGACTATCTGGGCGGCACGGTTCAGGTCATCCCGCACATCACCGATGAGATCAAGCGGGTGATCTATTCGGCGGCGCAGGGATACGATCTGGCCATCGTCGAAGTCGGTGGGACCGTAGGCGACATCGAGAGCCTGCCGTTCCTCGAGGCCATCCGGCAGGTACGGACCGATCGCGGGAAGGAAAACGTCCTCTACGTCCACGTCACGCTCGTTCCCCTCATAAAGACGGCGGGGGAGCTGAAGACGAAACCGACCCAGCACAGCGTGAAGGAACTCCGATCGATCGGCATCCAGCCCGACGTCCTTTTATGCCGCACGGACCGGGGGTTGCCAAAGGAGATCAAGGCGAAGATCGCATTGTTCTGCAACGTTACCGAAGACGCGGTCATCACGGCCCGGGATGTCGACTTGATCTACGAAGTGCCGCTCGTCTTCCACCAGGAAGGGCTCGACGACAAAATCATGGAGATGTTGAACATCTGGGCGGGCGAACCCCGGCTCGATCCCTGGGCCAGCGTGGTGGAGAAGTGGAAGAACCCCGTGGGCGAGGTGACGATCGCCATCGTGGGCAAGTACGTCAATCTGAGGGAATCGTACAAGAGCCTGAACGAGGCCCTGACGCACGGCGGGATCGCCCATACCGTGCGGGTTCTCCACCGCTACGTGGATTCCGAGGAAGTGGAGCGACAGGGAGCGGAGGCGCTTCTCAAGGGGGCGGACGGCATCCTGGTGCCGGGCGGGTTCGGGGTGCGCGGCGTCGAGGGGAAGATCGCGACGGTCCGGTACGCCCGGGAAAACCGCGTTCCCTTTTTCGGGATCTGCCTCGGGATGCAGGTAGCGGTGCTCGAGTTCGCCCGGAACGTCTGCGGGCTTCCGCAGGCCACGAGCCGGGAACTTGACCCCGAGTGCGAGTGCCCGGTCATCGACCTGATGCCGGAGCAGCGCGACATCAAGGATAAGGGAGCGACGATGCGGCTGGGGGCATACCCCTGCCGGCTCATCGAGAACTCGTTCGCCGGCAGGGCCTACGGGGCCTCCGAGATCTCGGAGCGGCACCGTCACCGGTACGAGTTCAACAACGAGTACCGGGAAGCGCTCTCCGCGGGGGGGATGCGGATCACCGGGCTGTCGCCCGACGCGCGCCTCGTGGAGATCGTGGAGATCCCCGGTCACCCCTGGTTCCTCGGTTGCCAGTTCCACCCCGAGTTCCAGTCCGGGCCGCTTTCCCCACACCCGCTGTTTCGGGACTTCATCCACGCTGCCCTCGTCTACGCGAAGCAGGGCGGGCCGTGATCCGGCACGTCGATATCGCGGGTCGCATCCGGATCGGGGGGGGGAATCCCCTGGCCTTCATCGCCGGTCCCTGTGTTCTCGAGTCCGCGGAACTGGCGTTCGCGGTTGCCGCGTTTCTCTCCTCCCTGGCAGACCGACTTTCGATTCCCGTCATCTTCAAGGGCTCGTTCGACAAGGCCAACCGCTCCTCGTTTCGGTCCTACCGGGGTCCCGGGGAACAGGAGGGCCTGAAGATCCTGGCCGAGGTGAAAAGCCGGTACGGGTTGCCCGTAACCACCGACGTGCACGAGCCGCGGCAGGCGTCATCGGCTGCGAAGGTGGTGGACGTCCTGCAGATTCCCGCGTTCCTCTGTCGTCAGACCGATCTGATCGTCGCCGCGGGGGAAACGGGCCTTCCCGTCAACATCAAGAAAGGGCAGTTCATGGCCCCGTGGGATATGGCGAACGCCGTGGAGAAAGTCGCGGCCACGGGAAACCGGGCTGTTCTCGTCACGGAGAGGGGAACCTCCTTCGGCTACCACAATCTCGTCGTCGACTTCCGGGGAATCCCTGCGATCCGCGAGAGGATCTGCCCGGCGATCTTCGACGCCACGCACAGCGTGCAGCTTCCGGGAGGAGCGGGGGACACCTCCTCGGGGGAAAGGTGGTTCATCGCTCCCCTGGCGCGCGCGGCCGTGGCGGCAGGCGTGGACGGCCTGTTCCTGGAGATCCACCCCGAACCCGAACGGGCCCGGTCCGACGGGCAGAACAGCCTCCCCCTGCAGGACGTCGAGCCGCTGGTTCGGTCCCTGCTGGCGATCCGGACAGCGGTGGAAGGGGCAGGGGTCGGCGGGGAGGGGGCGGGAGAAGGACCCGCAGGCGGACGGATGGGGAGCTCGGCCGTCGGGAAAGGAGGCAGGAGCAATGGGACGTGATCCGCGCGACCGGTCGGAAGCACTCGTCCGGCGAGCCTCCCGAGTCCTTTCGATCGAGGCGGAGGGCATCACTGGATTGCGGGAGAGAATCAACGAGAGTTTCTCCCGGGCCATCGACATTCTCCTGGAGGCGCCGGGGAAGCTTGTCCTGACCGGGGTGGGGAAGTCCGGTCTTATCGGCAGGAAGATCGCCGCGACGTTCGCCTCCACCGGAACCCCCGCTTTCTTTCTCCACCCGTCCGAGGGTATGCACGGCGACATCGGGATGGTCCGAACAGGAGACGTCGTCATCGCTCTTTCGAACTCGGGGGAAACCGAGGAAATCGTTCGGCTCCTGCCCATATTCAAGCGGCTGGGGCTTTCCCTCATCGCACTGACCGGGAATCCGGACTCCATCCTGGCGCGACACGCCGACGTGACGCTGGACGCCGGAGTGCGGGAAGAGGCCTGTCCGTTAGGCCTTGCGCCCACCGCGTCCACGACCGCCATGCTGGCGCTCGGCGACGCGCTTGCCGTCGTCCTGTTCGAGGAAAAGGGATTTTCCTTGCAGGACTTCGCCATGCTCCATCCCGGAGGAGCGCTGGGGCACCGGCTGCAGAAAGTGGAGGACGTCATGCACCGTGGAGAGGAGATCCCGCTGGTCCTTACGGAGACCCCGCTCAAGGACGCCCTCTTCGTGATCAGTTCCAAACGGCTCGGGGTTACGGGAGTCGTGAACGGGAAAGGGGCCCTCGTGGGGGTGATCACCGACGGAGACGTGCGGAGGGCGATGGCCCGGGGGGTCGACCTGTTCACGGCGAAGGCGGGAGAGATCATGACCCGGAGTCCGAAGAGATTGACCTCGTCGGAGCTTGCCGCGTCCGCCCTTCGAAAGATGGAGGAGTTTTCGATCACGAGCCTGTTCGTCTTTGACGAGAAAGCCCCGGAGACCCTGGTAGGAATCGTCCACATCCACGACCTCCTGAAGGCAGGCATCGGATGAGCGGGCCTCTGGTGAGGCAGGGTGCCGAAGCGAAGGCGGCCGGGGTGCGCCTGTTCCTGGTCGACGTGGACGGGGTGCTGACCGACGGGGGAATTATCTTCGACGGTAACGGGGTGGAGACGAAGCGGTTCCACGTGCGGGACGGGCACGGGATCAAGATGATGCAGCGGGCGGGAATCGAGGTCGGGATCATCACCGGGAGGACGTCGGAGGCGGTGCGGTTCCGCGCGGAGGAACTGGGAATATCCCTCGTCCGGCAGGGGGTATGGGACAAGGTGGCCATGTGGAGGGAAATCCTGGGGGAGAAAGGGATCGCCCCGGAGGAAAGCGCTTACGTGGGGGACGACATCGTGGACGTTTCCCTTCTGCGGCAGGTCGGGTTCGCTGCGGCGGTGGCCGACGCCGAAGAGTATGTCCTTTCCGAGGCTGACTACGTCTCCTCCCGACGGGGAGGGCACGGTGCCGTGCGGGAGATCATCGAATTCGTGCTGAAATCCTGCGGGACGTGGGGCAAGATTTCAGGGAAATATTTCGATACAGGAGAGGGAGGGTGATCGGGAAGGTGTTGTCGGGGCTGGCGGTGGTGGCGCTCATCGCCGGGGCCTATCTGCTGGTTCAGAACCTGTCAGGGAGCCTGCGCCCTCTCCCTGAAGGGAGGAACGGCGGGAACGGCGGAGGACCGAAAATTATTCTGCGCGCAGTCGAGATCGCCGAGGTGCACCCGGAGGGGCAGATCTACCGGCTCGCTTCGGATAACGCCTCCTACTCGATCTCGCTGGGAAGGGTGGTCGCGGCGGGTGTGAGACTCTCGCTGCGGGAGCGGGGAGAAAACGTCGTGGCGAGCGCCCCATTGGCGTTCTGGGACCTGAACAACGGCCGGATCGACCTTGCAAAAGGGGCCGTCGTGGGAAACGGTACGGGTTGGACCGCGACTGCCCCCCGGGCAAGCATCGACCTGAAGTCGGAGGTGATCATGGCGGAGGAAGCCCGCCTCGCCGGCCCCGGTTTTACGGTGGAGGGGAGGAATTTGCGCTGGCGGTGGCAAGACAGCACGGTGGCGCTCGATTCCCCCAGGAGCAGTATCCTTCCGGGGAGAGTTCTGGCTCCGGGAAAAGAAGGATGAGGACGTGAGAGGACCAACGACCCGCTTGCGAAACTTCGCGCGCATTGCGGCGAGGGGAGTGGTTCCCCTTCTGCTCTTTCTGGTCATGACGGTCCCGGCCGGGGCCGAGGAGAAACCGGGAGCATGGCGTCCGGACGAGGCGGGCCGTCAGCCCATCGAGATTACCGCCGACCGCCTGAATGCCGACAGCGGCACGGAATCTGTGACCTTCGAAGGGAATGTCGTGGCGATACAGGCGGACGTGACGCTTCATGCCGACCGGTTGTTCGCGGAATATTCCCGGGGGCAGAATGCCATCGAGAAAATCACGGCGGAGGGTAACGTCCGGGTGGTGCAGGAGGGGAGGGAGGCGCGTGCCGCTCAGGCCGTTTTCTACAACCTGGAGCAGCGGATCGTCCTCTCGGGGGGAGCCGACCTGAAACAGGGGGAGAACACCCTGAAAGGCGATACGGTGACGATCTACCTGCGGGAAAACCGGTCCGTTGTGACGGGGGGGGAAAGCGGGCGCGTCCGTGCGGTCCTCCACCCGCAACGCCTTCTTCAAAGCAAGGAAAAGGAAAGCCGTTGAAATCACTGGCCGTCCGCGACCTGAGGAAGCGATATCGGGAACGTGAGGCCGTCAAGGGTGTTTCGCTCCAAATTGCCCCCGGGGAGGTCGTGGGTCTACTGGGTCCGAACGGCGCGGGGAAAACCACGATCTTCTATATGATTGTGGGGCTGGTTCGGCCGGACAACGGCACGGTCCTTCTCAACGGGCAGGATATCACCCGCCTTCCGATGCACCGGCGGGCCAGGATGGGGCTCGGCTACCTCCCCCAGGAGCCGTCGGTCTTCCGCAAACTGACGGTCCGGGAGAACATCCTGGTCTTTCTGGAAGAGACCTCCCTGCCGAAGGGAGAACGGGAAAAGCGGCTCTCCGATCTCCTCGCGGAGATGCGGATATCCCACGTGAAGGAGACGATGGGGTATTCCCTGTCGGGAGGGGAGCGGCGGCGCGTGGAGATCGCCCGTTCCCTGGTGATTTCCCCGGTGTTTCTGCTCCTCGACGAACCGTTCGCCGGGATCGACCCCATTTCGGTCGCGGATCTGCAGCAGGTGATACTTGGCTTAAAAGAGAAGGGAATCGGGGTTATAATAACGGATCATAACGTGCGCGACACCCTCACGGTGTGCGACCGGGCGTACATCATTTCCGAAGGGGAGATCCTTCTCGAAGGGAACCCCGAGGAGATCGCATCCTCCCCGCGTGTGCGGGAAATATACCTGGGAGAGCAGTTCTCCCTGTAGGCAGCCGGGAAAATTATGGCCTTGGAACTACGACAGTCCCTGAAGCTCAGCCAGCAGCTGGTGATGACCCCGCAGCTGCAGCAGGCAATCAAGCTCCTGCAACTGTCGCGCCTGGAACTGCAGCAGGCGGTACGGGAGGAGCTCGAGGTGAATCCCGCCCTGGAGGAGGATGCCGAGGAGTCCCCGGAAGGACAGGAAGGGCCGGAAGGAGAGGAGGCGATGGAGGCGTCTCCCTTGGAAGCCGGGTCGGACAGTATCGAGGCTTCCGAGGCTCCGGCAGCCAGGGAGCTGATCGACCGCGTCGACTGGGACTACTATTTCGGGGATAACGCCACGGCGTCCGGAACCCGCGGGGAGCGTGATCGCGAGGAGGAGGACGGCCGGCCCTACTACGAGAACCTTCTTACCCGGAAGCCCTCCCTCGCGGAATACCTCGAAATGCAGATCAACCTGTCCCCCGCGGACGATGCGGTGACGGAGATCGCCCCCTACCTGATCGGTAACATCGATGACAACGGATATCTCAAGGTATCCGCCGAGGAGACCGCAAGCGCCCTTGGGAAGACGCTCGAGGAGGTGGAGCGGGCGATCGCGAAGATCCAGACGCTGGACCCGGCCGGCGTGGGGGCCCGCGACCTCCGGGAGTGCCTGATGATCCAGGCCCGGGAGAAGGGCGAGGAATTCACCCTCCCCTTGAGGATCCTCACCGAGCACTTCGATCTCTTCACCCGCGGGGATGTGGCAGGCGTCGCGAGGCGGCTCAAACTCTCCCGGGAGGTCGTCCGGGAGGCCTTCCAGAAGCTGGTGACGCTTTGGCCGAAGCCCGGCAGGGCGTTTCTGGGGGACGACGTGCACTACATCACCCCGGACGCCTATGTGATCAAGAGGGACAATGAGTGGGTGGTCACGCTGAACGAGGACGGCCAGCCGCGCCTCCGGCTCAGTTCGTACTACCGGGACCTCCTTTCCGCCGGAGACCGGCTCGGCAAGGAGGACAAGGAATTCCTGAAGCAGAAAATCAACTCCGCTCTCTGGTTCATCAAGAGCATCCATCAGCGACAGCGGACCATCTACAAGGTTGTGGAAAGCATCATGAAGCTACAACGGGAATTTCTCGAGACCGGCCCGAAGAACCTGAAACCCCTGACGCTCCGGGATGTCGCGGAAGACATCTCCATGCACGAATCGACGGTGTCCCGGGTGACGAACAACAAGTACGTGTACACGCCCCACGGGATCTTCGAACTGAAGTTTTTCTTCAATTCCGGCCTGAACCGGGACGGGGGCGAGGAGAATATCGCATCCAAGTCGGTGAAGGAGGAGATCCTGGAGATCATAAAAGGCGAGGGGGAGGAGAAACCGTTGAGCGACCAGGACCTCGTACGGATCCTCCGTAACCAGGGAATCCGGATCGCCCGCCGCACGGTCACCAAGTACCGTCAGGCGATGGGAGTGCTGCCGTCGTCCAAGAGAAAGAAGCTGTTTTAGGCAGAAGTGAAACGCATCGAACAAAGGAGGAAACCGCGTGTCCAACATCTCCGTGACGTTCCGTCACATCAACCCGAGCCAGCCTCTCAAGGACTATGTTTCCGAAAAGCTGGGAAAGATCCAGAAGATCCTGGACGATACCTTCGAGGCGAACGTGACGCTTTCCGTGGAAAAATACCGCCACATCGCGGAGGTCTTTCTGACGTCACGAGGCATCACGATCAAGGCATTCGAATCCACCGACAACCTGTATTCCGCCATCGACCTTGTCTGCGACAAGGTCGAGCGGCAGACGAAGAAGTACCGGGAGAAGAGAAAGGATAAGAATACGGGCCTCTCGGTGGAGCCGATCGTTTCCGGGTCCTCCCTGACGATCAGCGAAGGCGAGACGGGCCCCCGCATCATACGCCACGACAACTTCATTCCGAAGCCGATGAGCGTGGAGGACGCGGCTCATTACCTCGACATCATGAAGGTAGACGTGTTCATGTTCGTCAACCAGGAGACCAACCAGCCGAGCGTCGTATTCCGGCAGCAGGACGGGAACATCGGGTTCACGGAGCCCATGGCCCGATGAAGATCCAGGATATCGTCTCTCCCGAGGCGATCGTGGACAACCTTCGGGCGGATACGAAGGAGGGCGTCCTTCGGGAACTGTCCGAGGTGATTGCGAAGTCCGTTCCGAAGCTTTCGACGACCTCCCTGGCCGCCATCCTGATGGAAAGGGAAAGCCTGGGCAGTACGGGCATCGGGGACGGGGTGGCCATTCCGCACGGCAAGGTGGCCGGAATCGAGCGCCTGGTCGCCGCATTCGGCAGGAGCCGCAACGGCGTCCCGTTCCACTCCCTGGACGGCAAACCGGCTCATCTGTTCTTCCTGATTATGGCCCCCGAAAATTCGGCCGGGATGCACCTGAAGGCGCTCGCGCGCATTTCCCGTCTGCTCAAGGACGAGCGGTTCCGGCGGTCGCTCCTCGAGGCGGCGGACGTCGACGAACTGCGAAAACTCCTCAACGAGGAGGACGCCGGTTCGTAAAGAGGCTGCTCCGGCAAAGGAGGCACATGACGTGCCGGTTACGGTAGACCGTTTCCTCAAGTCCTGTGCCGATCTCTTCCGTCTGCGGCTGGCCTCGGGGGCGAGCGGTCTGTCCCGCGAGATCTCCGACAGAAGAGTACAAAAGACCGGGCTCGGGATCACGGGGGAGGTCGACTCCATACACCCGGGAAAGATCCAGATTCTGGGGGAGACCGAGGTCACCTATTTCCGGAACCAGTCCCCCGACCGGCAGGCCCGGATCGCCGATCTTTTTTTCTCCCGGCCGATGCCGTGCGCCATCGCGGGAGCTTCGCTCCCTCTTCCCGCCCTGTTGGTGGAGACAGCCGAACGCCGGGGGGTTCCGTTGCTCGTCTCCGATCTCTCCACCTCGGATCTCATACACGAGGTGCTGCGGAACCTTGAGCGGATGTTTACCGAGACCGTTACGGTTTACGGGGTCCTGATGGAAATCCTCGGGGTGGGAGTAGCCCTCCTGGGAAAGAGCGGAGTCGGAAAGAGCGAGTGCGCGCTGGACCTCATCCTTCGGGGGCACCGGTTCGTATCCGACGACGTCATTCACCTGGAGAAACGGGGGCCGGAGACCATCCTGGGGGCCGGGGACGACATGACCAGGTACTACATGGAGATTCGCGGCCTCGGGATCATCAATATCCGGGACCTGTTTGGCCCCACGGCGATCGTGGACCAGAAGAAGGTGGAAATGGTCATCCAGATCGAGGAATGGGACGCCGGTAAGGAATACGACCGCCTCGGCCTGGAGGACCGGCGCACGGATCTCCTCGAGGTGAGCCTGCCGACGTTCCTTATCCCCGTCTCCCCCGGCCGAAACCTCGCTACGATCGTGGAAGTGGCGGTCCGGAACTATCTGCTGAAGAAACGGGGAGTCTTCTCCGCTGCGGATCTGGTGGAGCGCCAGGGGAAGCTGGCGAGAGGGAGCGAACCGGAATGACGGCGCACCGGAGACCCCGCGCCCGCATCGTCGTGGTGACCGGCCTGTCCGGATCGGGAAAGAGCACGGCGATAAAGGTGTTCGAGGATATAGACTATTTCTGCGTCGACAACCTTCCGCCGGTGCTTCTCCCGAAGATCGTGGACCTTGTCTCCGAAGCACGGGATGACACGGCCCGAATCGCGCTCGTGGCGGACGTGCGGGGACGGAAATTCCTGCCCGATTTCGCGCAGGTTATCGAGGAGCTGCGGCGCGGGCGGCACGACGTCCATGTCCTGTTTCTCGACGCAGGGGACGACGTCCTTCTCCTTCGATTCAGCGAGACGAGGAGAAAGCACCCGCTTGCCGAGCGGGGCGGGGCGAAGGAGGCGATCCGAAGGGAACGGGAGATGCTCTCCCCCCTCCGGGATATGGCCGACACGGTCCTCAGCACCTCCCAGTACACGGTCCACCAGCTGCGGGACACCATCGTCCGGAGATTTCGGCCGAGCGAGAAGTCGGGCCTCCAGGTGGGAATCATATCCTTCGGATACAAGTACGGGATTCCCCTCGAGGCCGATATGGTGGTGGACGTACGGTTCCTTCCCAACCCCAATTTCGTCTCCGAGCTGAAACCATTGACCGGGCTGGACCGCAAGGTCCGGAATTACGTCATGAAGAGCCGGTCCGCCCGGACGTTTTTCGGGAAACTGACCTCTTTCTTGCAGTTCCTCCTCCCCCTTTATACAAAGGAAGGGAAGGCCTATTTCACGTTGGGCGTGGGATGTACGGGGGGGAGGCATCGCTCGGTGGTCGTGGCGGAGGAGGTGAAGCGCTTTCTCCCCAAGCCGGTAGCTCCCATCGTGGTCCATCGCGACATCAGCAGGTCACCTTCCTATTTCAGGAGACCCCTATGATCGGCGTCGTACTGATTTCCCATGGGCAGCTTGCTTCCGAGATCCTGCGCGCTGCAGAAATCATCGTCGGGAAGATCGAGAACACCGTGACGGTGGACATCCACCCGAAGATGGGGATGGAGGAGATCCATACGGCGGTGGAGGCGGCTATCCGGACGGTCGATGCGGGAAAGGGCGTTCTCCTCCTCATCGACATGTTCGGCGGCACACCCTCCAATATCGGCCTGTCGTTTCTCGCGACCCATCAGGTGGAAGTGGTGACGGGCGTGAACCTGCCGATGATGGTGAAGCTTCCGATGGCACGGTCGTCGATGTCCCTCCCCGAGCTGGCGAAACATCTTCTCGAATACGGCCAACGGAACATCACGATACCGGGCGACATGCTCAAGAAGAAGGCGGAAAAATAGAAGCGATGTCCCTCGTTCTGGTGCGGGTAGACTGTCGGCTGATCCACGGACAGGTGGTGGAAACCTGGGTTCCCCACACGGGGGCCAACTGTCTCGTAGTGGCCAACGACGACCTCGTCGGCAACACGTTCCAGAGGTCGGTCATGGAGATCGCCGTGCCGCCGGACATCCACGCCGTCTTCTGTCGTGTAGACGAGGTCGGTCCCGCCCTTTCCGAGATCGATCGGCTGGGAGAGAAGGCGATTCTTCTCTGCTCTACGTTTGGCGACGCTCTCGACATATTCCGTCGCGGTGTCCGTTTTTCCACCCTGAACATCGGAAACCTGCATTACGCGGAGGGGAAGGTGGAGATTGCCCCCTCGGTGTATTTCACCCGGGAGGACTTCGAGGCCGTTCATTGCCTTTCCCTCCAGGGCGTGGCCGTAACCGTCAAGGCGACCCCGTTCGAAGCTGGCACCTCGTTCGGACCCGACAGGTAACGGCGATGGCGTGGAGTTTCCTTTTGGCCGCTGCGTGGGGGGGGATCTGCTATCTCGATCGGACCGCCGCGTTCCAGGTGATGCTGCATCGGCCCCTCGTCGTGGCGCCCGTCATGGGGGCGATTTTCGGAAACTTCGCCGCGGGGGCGCAGGTGGGGGCGGTGCTGGAACTTCTCTACATCGTGCGCCTCCCCGTCGGGGCTTCGATACCCCCCGACGACACCGGTGCCGCCATGTTCGGCGGAGCAGCCGCGGCTGCGGCATCTTCCTCGATCGGGCTCGATTCGGGAAATTTCGCTGCGATTCTCCTGCTATCCGTGTTATGTGCCGAACTCGGGAAGTACGCAGACCGCCTCGTGCGAAGGGTGAACGGAAGAATCGCTCACCTGACCGTCGAACGGCTGGAGAAGGGGGATTCCCTGGCGGTGGAGAACGGCCTGATGGCCGGTCTCGTCCTCTTCGGGGTTTTCGGAGTGGCGCTCACACTCCTGTTCTCCGGTCTCGGCGTCTTCCTGGCGAGATTTCTCCTCCCCCGGTTCGGTCCGGAGAGCCACTTCCAGTTCGGCATCCTCCTGCCCGCGATCCCTCTCCTCGGGGCAGCGGCGGTCTTTTCCTGCAGCAGGACGGACCGGACCTCGCCCGTGTTCTATCTGACGATGGGGTGCGTTTTCTCCGCGATCTTCTTCTTTCGGTGGCTGGTCTGATGAGCGATATCCCGTTGCGTGTTCGCCGGAGGGTCTGGTTCCGCCAGTTTCTCCTGCAGGCCTGCTGGAACTACGAGGGAATGCAGAATGTCGGGTTTGCCTACAGCATTCTTCCTGCGCTCCGCGACCGCTACGAGGGCCGGCCGGAAGAGTTCTCCCGGGCGCTGAAGCGCCACCTCGAGTTCTTCAACACGCACCCGTCGATGGCGACGGTGATCCTGGGGGCGACGATCCGGCTCGAGGAGCGCGTGGCGGAAGGGAAGGTGGATCCGAGGGCGGTCGGTACGTTCAAGGTGGGGCTGATGGGTTCCCTCGGGGCGATCGGGGACTCGTACTTCTGGGGGGCGCTGAAGCCGATGGCCTCCGTGGCGGGCGCGATACTGGCATTCGTCCATCCTCTTCTGGGAATCGCGATGCTCCTGTTTCTTTACAATAGTTCTCATCTGGTGCTGCGTTATCGGGGGTTCGCCGCAGGCATGGGAGGCGAGGAGAGCGCGGTCCGGTTCCTGAAGGAAGCGGGGTTCACCGGGAAAACGGAGGACAGGAAGATGATCGCCGCCATTCTGGGCGGAGCCTATGGCGGGGTGGTGGCCAGCCACACGGCTTATCTGTTCGGCGGAGCCTGGATGGAGCTGGGGGTCTTTCTCATTGCCGCCCTGGCCGTTCATCTGTACACGGTTTTTTTCCGGAAAGCGGTTTCGCCTTCGGAAGTTCTCGTCCTGCTTCTCCTCATCGGGACGCTGATTCTTTGGCAATGACGGTGGAGGGAGACGGGATGGACGATATGGCAGTGGAATTGCAGAAGGTCGAACGCCGGTTCGAGATCGTGAACAAACTGGGGCTGCATGCCCGGGCCGCGGCGAAGCTCGTCCGTCTTGCCAACCGCTTCTCCTCGGAGATCCGGCTGGAAAGGGAGGGATTGGAGGTGAACGGCAAGAGCATTATGGGGGTTCTGATGCTTGCGGCACACCGGGAGTCCCTCATATCGGTGTCCGCCAAGGGGCCGGACGCCCACGAGGCCGTGGATGCGATCGGAGGATTGATCGCGGAGAAATTCGAGGAGGAGGAGTAGGTACCTTGTCCGATAGAGCGCGCTCCCCGATGAAGATGCTGCAGGGTATCCCCGCCTCCCCCGGCATTGCCATCGGAAAGGCGTTCTTTGTCAACCGTGCGCTCCCGCGGTCCGTCCACTCGACGATATCCAAGGACAAAACCGACGAGGAGGTCGCCGCGTTCCTCCGGGCCGTGGCCCGCTCCAAGGAGCAGATTCAAACGATCCGGGACGGCGTGAAGGACCAGTCCACGGATCATTACCAGATCCTCTCCGTCCACCTCGCTCTTCTCGAGGACTCGATGCTAATCGACCAGACGCTCCGCCTCATACGCGAAAACCAGTTCAAGGCGGACTGGGCGTTCAACAAGGTATTGCAGAACCTGCTCGAGACGTTCCACCGCATCGAGGACAAGTACCTGCGGGAGCGGGGGCAGGATCTCCGGCAGATCGGCCACCGGGTGCTCGAGAACCTGGCCGGCCGCCCCATGGAATCGGTAGCCTCCATCAAGGAACCGGTGGTGGTGATCGCGCACGACCTCTCCCCGGCCGATACGGCGCAGATATTGAAAAGCCCGGTTCTGGGCTTTGCTACCGACGTGGGAAGCAAGACCTCGCACACAGCGATCACCGCCCGCTCTCTCGGCATCCCCGCCGTGGTGGGGCTGGAGCGCGTGACAGCGGAATTCGCGGAAAACGAGGAGGTCATCGTCGACGGGGAGGAGGGAGTCGTGATCCTCGGGCCCACCCCCGAGACGGTAAAGGAATACACGGATAAGCAGAAGTCGTATGCCCTCCGCATTCGGGACCTTGCGAAGTTCGCCAAGCTCCCCGCCGTCACGAAGGACGGGAAGACGCTCAAGCTTCTCGCGAACATCGAGTTTCCCGAGGAGGCGGACGTGGCGTTGCGAAGCGGAGCGGACGGCGTGGGATTGTACCGGACCGAATTTCTGTACCTCAACCGCAGGGACCTGCCTTCAGAGGAGGAACACTTCCAGACCTACCGCCGCATTGCGGAGAAGTTCGGCCGCCATCCCGTCACGATCCGGACCGTCGATCTGGGAGGGGACAAATTTGTGTCGCAGCTCGAACTGGCCGAGGAGATGAACCCCGCGATGGGGCTGCGGGCGATCCGGTTCTGCCTTCGGGAGCGGGAGATCTTCAAGCAGCAGCTTCGGGCCATCCTGCGCGCCTCTTCGTACGGCCAGGTCCAGATGATGTTCCCCATGATCTCCGGGGTCGGCGAACTGCGCGAGGCTCTCACGGTCGTCGATGAGGCGCGGTCGGAGCTTAGGAAGAGACGTATTTCGTACGATCGCCACTTGCGCGTGGGAATCATGGTGGAGATTCCTTCGGCGGCGATCGTCGCAGACCAGCTGGCGAGGGAGGTGGACTTCTTCAGCATCGGGACGAACGACCTCATCCAGTATGTTCTCGCCATCGACCGGGTGAACGAGCACGTCTCGTACCTCTACGAGCCGTTGCACCCGGCGATCCTTCGGCTGGTCCGCCGGATCGTCGAGGGAGGACATGATGCGGGAATCCCGGTAGCCATGTGCGGCGAGATGGCGGGCGAGCCCCTCTATTCCTACGTCCTTCTCGGCCTGGGGATGGACGAGTGGAGCATGAACGCGACCTCCATTCCGCGCGTGAAGCGGATTCTCCGGAAATCGGTGGCATACGAGGCGCGGGAATTCGTGGGAGAGATTCTTGCCCATACCACAGCGGCCGATATCGCCGGGAAATTGATGAAACGATTGGGAGAGCTGTTCCCGGAAGAACGATTCTGAAGTATAATTCGTCAGTTTTCCATTTTCCTCTACAGGAGTTCTGCGGCATGGGAGAGCATCTTTTCACCTCGGAGTCAGTAACGGGAGGGCATCCCGACAAGGTTGCGGACCAGATATCCGACGCGATTCTTGACGAGATCATCCGGAAGGATCCCCGGGGGAGAGTGGCCTGCGAGACGATGGTGACGACCGGTCTCGTCATCGTGGCCGGGGAGATCACTACGAACGCCCTGATCGACATCCCCGCCTTGGTTCGGCAGACCATCACCGCCATCGGGTACACGGAGAACGCAAAGGGGTTCGACGCGAACAACTGCGCTGTCGTGATGGCGGTCGACAGACAGTCTCCCGATATCGCCCGCGGAGTCGACCGGGGGGCGGTCGAGAAGCAGGGAGCCGGCGAC
Source organism: Candidatus Limnocylindria bacterium (assembly GCA_035464915.1). GTDB lineage: Bacteria > Desulfobacterota > Deferrimicrobia > Deferrimicrobiales > Deferrimicrobiaceae > CSP1-8. The sequence goes on along the minus strand of DATHRT010000109.1, from coordinate 10,826 downwards.
CAGGGGATGATGTTCGGGTTCGCCTGCAACGAAACGAAGGAGTTGATGCCGATGCCGATCGCGTTCGCCCACCGGATATGCGGCCGGCTGACCGAGGCGAGGGAGAAGAGGGTGTTGCCGTGGCTCCGGCCCGACGGGAAGAGTCAGGTGACCGTACGGTACGTCGACGGCGTTCCGCGCGAGGTGACCGCCGTCGTCTGCTCTTCTCAGCACGCGGAGGGTGTGAAGAGGGGCACGCTCACCGAGGGAATCATCGAGGAGGTCATCCGGAAGAGCATCCCGGCGGACCTTCTGTCCCGCAAGGCGAAGATCTACATCAACCCCACCGGGAGGTTCGTCGTCGGAGGACCCCATGGCGACACGGGGCTGACGGGACGGAAGATCATCGTAGATACGTACGGCGGGTACAGCCGGCATGGCGGCGGGGCGTTCTCCGGGAAGGACCCCTCCAAGGTCGACAGGAGCGCCGCGTACATGTCCCGGTACGTGGCGAAGAACATCGTTGCCGCGGGGCTGGCGGCGAAATGCGAACTCCAGCTTGCCTACGCCATCGGCGTGGCGGAGCCGGTGTCCGTCATGGTGGATACCTTCGGCACGGCCAGCGTTTCCCCGGGGAGGATCGAGCGGGCGGTGCGCGAGACGTTCGACCTGAGGCCCGCCAAGATCATCCGGACCCTCCGCCTCCTCAGGCCGATCTACCTGAAGACCGCGGCCCTGGGCCATTTCGGACGGGAGCTGCCGGAATTCACATGGGAGAATACCGACAAGGTGAAGGCGCTGCGCAAATCCGCGGGCCTCTAATTTACCTGGGAAAGAAGAAGGGGGGATACGATCATGGCCCGCGTAAAAACATTCGACATCAAGGACAGGCGCCTTGCTCGGGCAGGACGAGGCCGCATCGAATGGGCGAAGAGGGAGATGCCGGTTCTCCGCTCCATCGGGGAACGGTTCGCGAAGGAGAAGCCACTCAAGGGAACGCGGATTGCCGCCTGCCTTCACGTAACCACCGAAACGGCGGCCCTCATGCAGGTGCTCGCTGCGGGAGGTGCAAAGGTTGCCCTGTGCGGGTCCAACCCACTCTCCACGCAGGACGACGCCGCCGCCGCGCTCGTGGCGGACGACGGCATATCCGTCTATGCCGTCAAGGGCGAGAACCGGAAGACCTATTACGGTCACATTCTCCAGGCGTTGTCTGTTGCGCCCCACGTGACGATGGACGATGGCGCCGACCTGGTCACCGTGATCCACACGAAACGGAAGGAGTATCTGAAGAGCGTCGTGGGGGGCACCGAGGAGACGACGACCGGCGTCATCCGCCTGCGCGCCATGGCGAAAACGGGGGTGCTTCGCTACCCCATCGTGGCGGTGAACGAAGCGAAGACCAAACACTTTTTCGATAACCGGTACGGTACGGGGCAGTCCACGATCGACGGCATTCTTCGGGCGACCAACCGGTTGCTGGCGGGGTCCTGCTTCGTGGTGGCCGGGTACGGATGGTGCGGGCGGGGGCTGGCGATGCGTGCCCGTGGGATGGGGGCAAGAGTCCTCATCACCGAGGTAGACCCCCTCGCTGCGCTCGAGGCGGTCATGGACGGCTTCGAGGTCGCCTCGATGAGCGATGCGGCCGCGAGGGGCGACATCTTCTGCACTCTCACGGGAAACATCCACGTGCTGCGGGAGGAGCACTTCCGCAAGATGAAGGATGGGGTGATCCTTTGCAATTCCGGGCATTTCAACGTGGAGATCGACATCCCCTCCCTGGCAGGGATAGCCAGATCGGTCCGTACCGTAAGGCCCTTCGTCGAGGAGTACCGGATGCGCGACAGGAGGGTGATTTACCTCCTTGCGGAAGGGAGGCTCATCAACCTTGCCTCCGCGGAAGGTCATCCATCGAATGTCATGGACATGAGCTTCGCCAACCAGGCGCTCGGCGTGGAGTTTCTGCTCCGGAATAGGGAGATGATGGAGAACGTCGTATACACGATACCCGAGGAGATCGACCGGGAGATCGCGAGACTGAAGCTTGCGGCCATCGGCGTCAGGATCGACCGCCTCACGCCGGAGCAGAAGAAATACCTTGCCTCGTGGGAGATGGGGACCTAAAAGGTCACTCTCTACCGTCTTGCCCCCCGGAACAGGTACACTCCTGCGGAGGCGATCGCCAGATCCGGGAGCCAGGCCGCCAGAAACGGTGGGAGAAGTCCTTTCTTCCCCAGCGAAAGGGAGAACGAAAGCAGGATCCAGCATACGAAGCCGATGAACAAACCCGCTCCGATGCTTCTCCACACTCCTCCCGACCGGGGGGAGCGGAGAGCGAAGGGGATGGCGACCAGGCTGATGACCATGTTCAGCAGCGGGTAGGAAAGCTTGGCGTGCAGGTCCACCTCGTATCGGCGCACATCGTACCCGCGGGCGACGGAGTCGCGGATGTAGCCGGAAAGCTGGGCATAGGTCATCTCTTCCGGCGGAGTTTCCCCCACCAGGAACGGGAGGAAGGATTCCGGAATAACGAACTCCATCTCGGCGAAGTGTGCGACCTCGAGATTGCCGGGAAAATCCCGTTCGGTACCCTGGCGCAGCACCCAGACCCCTTCCTTCCGGTACGTTGCCGATCGGGCGTCGATGCGCCGGACGAGCCGGAACTCCTCATCCAGCTCGAAGTACTGGAACCCGGACAATTCCTGTTTGTCGGGATAGACCACCTGGGCGGAAAGAATTCCTTTCTCACCGCGAATCCAGTACCGATTCAGCGAGAACTGGGCGGCGACTTTCCCGTTCCGCACCGCGAACTGTACAATTTCTCTTGCCTTGCGGGTCGTCCGGGGGACGAGGGTTTCCGAACCCGCAAGGGAGAGGGCGGAAAAGACCGCGCATCCTGCGAGAATGGGAGCGCAGGCCCTCCAGATGCTGATGCCGCCGGAGAAGATGGCGGTGAACTCGTTGGCTCTCGCCCGCAGGGAGACGGTGATCAGCACGGCAAGGAGAACCGCCACGGGGGACGTCAGGAGGAAGATGTTCGGCGCGCTGTACAGGTAGTATAGGAACACCTCTCCCGCGGAGGTCCGGTATTTCAGGAATTCATCGGCCCGTTCGACGAAGTCGATCACGATGAAAAGGAGCAGGAATCCCGCAGTCGCCGCCACGGCGATCTTGGAGAATTCCCGGAGAAGGTAGCGGGTGATGATCGTCATTTCTTCCTTTCCAAGCGTCCGAACAGGTCAGGGAGGGAAACCAGGCGGGACTCGGATCGCCAGATGAGCCAGCATGCCGCGGCGAGCCCCACGGAATTGGGGACCCAGAGAAGCAGCGTCATGAGTGCGGGGGAGGACGACTCGAGCGTCCCCGCGGCGGCGAGGAAAAGGTAATAGAAGAGGATGACGGCAAGGGTAAGGGCGAGTGCGGGGGATTTCCCGCGGACGCGCTGCGAATGCCCCAACGGTATCGCGAGGAGGCCGAACGCCAGGCAGGAGACCGCAAGCGAGAGACGTCTGTGGAAGTGGTACCGGTAGTTGGCCGAGGATCCTGTTCCCTCCGTTTCGGAAATCTTTCGTGCCAGCTCCGGCAGGGTGAGGTGCCTGGGACTCGCCCGGTCGCCGCCGGCATCGACGTTCCTCTTGGGGAGGTAGAATTCCATCTCCCGGAACGAGGCGATCCGGTACGCACCCGTCCTCCTGTCGTCGTGGTGGATGGTACCATCCGAGAGGAGAAGCCCGGCGGTCCTGTCGATGCTTTCCGGCAGAAACTTTCCCTCCTTTGCAAAGACGAGCAGGGGGTCTTGTCCTTCCACCCGCTGGGAGAGCATGACCCCGGTCATCCCGGTGCCGTCGGGCGATACCCGGTCGGGGAACAGCAGGACATCGGGGGCCACATCCCGGAAGACATGTTCTTCGACCCCCGCGCCGGCACGGACCGAGACGATGCGGGCGATCGACTCCGTGAGATTCCGCTTCCCCCAGGGAATTCCGGCCCATCCGATGAAGAGACTCGCCAGAAACGTTGCCATGCTGAGCAAGAGAACCGGGAGAACCAGGCCGCGCATTCCCACCCCTGCAGTGCACAGGGCGGTCGTTTCCGAGTCGGCTCCGAGCCGTCCGAGGGCCAGGAGGACGGCAAGGAGGAGGGCGGCCGGGAGGGTGATTGCGAGGAACTGGGGAAGAAGGGAAAGCAGCAGCTTGCCCACGAGCTGGGAGGGAACGCCCTTGGCGACCACGAGATCGGTGAGACGGGAGAAACGGTGCAGCAATGTCACGAGCGTAAAGGTGAAAAGGGCGATGAGATAGGGTCCCCAGATTTCGGAGAGGATGTACCGATGGATGACTTTCATCGCCTGGGCTTATGCCCCCTCCTCCCCGCCAACCGGCTCCTTCCCTGGTTGACCGGTTGTACGCAGGTGCCGGGTACGGCCTTCGGGAACCACGTCTTGATAAATCGGGAAAAACGGTGGAATCTATGTATAGTATCATAATAATTAAGAGGTTTTATTGCCGGCGGGAGCGGAAAGAGAGGGCAGGTTGGCCAAGAGCAAGGAGCTTGACGGATGATCGTGATCCGCGGTTCCTCCCAATTCACCTCCGAAACGGGTGTCTCCCTTACGGTGGGGAACTTCGACGGGGTGCACCTGGGGCATCGCGAACTGCTGCGGCGAACCGTTGCCCGCGGGCGCGAGGCGGGAACGATCGCCGTAGCCCTCACGTTCATCCCGCACCCCGTCCGCTTCTTTTCCCCGGGCGCCCGATTCTACGAAATCACGGGGGAGGAGGAGAAGGCCGATCTCATCGCCCAAGCGGGCATCGACGTGCTCGTGATCGAGTCCTTCGACAGCGCCATCGGGGGGATGTGGCCGGACGAATTCGCCCGTCAGATTCTTGCGCTAAGACTCCGGGCCCGCTGGGTGACGGTCGGCTATGACTTCACTTTCGGGAGGAACCGGACCGGATCCCCCGCGATGCTCGTCGAGGTCGGGCAGGAGCTCGGATTCGAGGTGGACGTGGTCCCTCCCCTCCTCCGGGGCGGCCTGATCGTCAGCTCGACCCGCATTCGGGACCTTCTGCTGGCCGGTAGGGTTCGGGAAGCGGAAGAGCTTCTGTGCCGCCCCTACCGGATGTCGGGGCCGGTGGTGACGGGGGCGGGGCGGGGGAAGGATATGGGATTCCCGACCGCGAATGTACGGTTTTCCCAGGAGCTGGTACCTCTCCCCGGTGTTTATGTTGTGGAGGCGGAGGTCGGGGGTATCCGGCACCGATCGGTTGCCAGTGTGGGGTTCAATCCGACGTTCGGCGAAAATTCCCTGGGGCTCGAGGTCCACGTGATGGACTTCCACCGGGATATCTATGGAGAGACAATAGCCGTGTATTTCCGGGACCGGATCCGGGACGAGAGAAAATTCAAGAGCGTCCAGGAGCTGGTGCGTCAGATCGAGAAGGATGTCCAGTATGCCCGGGAGGCGAAGCTTCCCGTGAGGAGGGTGGAGGCCTGCGCGGGGCAGAACCCTGCGGCCGCCGGGGGGTCCACGGCATGAAGGCGGCGCGCGCGGCGGCGATCGTGACAGTCCTGGTTCTTCTCCTGGCGGCGTGTTCCGGGGACGAGGGCAAGTCGTCCCCGGGAACGAAAGATGTCGCCAGATTGCAGCAGGGATTTGTAACCGCCGTGGAGCGGGCGGTTCCCGCGGTTGTGAACATCCGGACGGTCACCCGCTTTCCCCGGGGGGTCTCCGCGGGCACCTCCGAGGGCGGCAAGAAGATGCAGGATTACCTCGCGGAGCTGCTGGAGGAAAACGGCGGTTTCCCGGAGGACTCCCTCGGTTCAGGCGTCATCGTGGGCGAGGACGGGCTCATCGTCACGAACGAGCACGTCATCCGGGACGCCGATGAGATCGTCGTCCGGCTTTCCGACCGTACCGAGTACCGGGCAAAAATCGTCGGGGCGGATCCGCGCACCGACATTGCCCTTCTGAGGATCAAACCGTCACGAAAGCTCCCCGTTGCCGTCCTCGGGGATTCCACGCGGATAAAGGTCGGGGAGTGGGCGATCGCCGTGGGGAACCCGTTCGGACTCGAGAGCACCGTAACCCTGGGAGTGATCAGCGCCACCGGACGTATGGATCTGGGGATCGACCCGACGGGAGACCTGATCCAGACCGACGCATCCATCAATCCCGGCAACTCCGGAGGGCCGCTGTTGAACACGCGGGGGGAGGTGGTGGGCATCAACACCGCGATGGTGAGCGGGGGACAGGGGATCGGGTTTGCGATCCCCATCAACACCGTCCTCGAGATCGAGCGGGAGCTGGCGAGTACCGGGACGATACGACGCGGATGGCTCGGAGTCGGCATACAGCTCCTGACTCCCGAACTGGCGGAGTCGTTCGGCGTCAAGGGCGAAAAGGGGGTGTTGGTCAATCGTGTGGTCCCCGAAAGTCCCGCGGCCGCAGGGGGTCTTCGCGGGGGAGACATTGCGATCTCGTTCGGAGGGACACGAGTCACCGGGGTCAAGGAGTTCCAGAAGATGGTGGCAGGCGTTGCCCCGGGCAGCGATGTGGTCATGGAGATCCTTCGCGGCGGGAAACGGATGGGGGTTACCGTAAAGCTGGCCGAGCTGGAAAGTCCGGCGCCGCATTCGGTGCCCCGGGAAACCCCCTGGGACGCCTGGGGGCTCTATGTGAAGGCTCTTCCGAAAGGGGCGGAGCGCGTCCTGGGGGTCGAGGGAGGGGTGGAGGTCCAGCGCGTGGACCCGTCGGGGTCGGCCGGCACGGGAGGAATACGCGAGGGGGATATTCTCCTCCGGATCAACAGGGAGCCGGTAGGAGGGCTGGAGTCCTACCGGAGGATGCTGGCGAAATTGCCGCGCGGGCAGATGGTGTCCGTCCTGGTCGACCGGGACGGAGGACAGATGTACCTGGCGTTCCGCAGCAGGTAGTCAGGAGAAACGAACAGAGAGCAAGGAGGATGAGATGGGGGTCGTGAAGGATCCGGACGTGGCACGGCGCGTTGCCCGGGCGGTCGTATCGGACATTGCCCTGTATAACGCGAAGAAGGTGGAGGAGGGGATCGCGAAGGACAACCTGTTCGACCTTCTGAAAAGCGAGATCGAGGAAGGGAGGAACTATTATCTGAGCCGCGTCGACCCCGAAGTCATCAAGAGCACCAATTTCTTCAATCTGGCCTTGGTCGATCTCCTGGTGAAGCCCTGGGGCCACGTACCCTCCAAGGCCTGGTAGCTTACGGTCCGTGGCGGTTACCCACCGTCTCACGGTTCCCCCGGAAAATGCGGGGGAGCGGCTGGACCGTTATCTTTCCGGTGCCCTGCCTTCCCTGTCCCGGTCCCGGATCCAGCAGTTGATCAGCGAGGGTCTGGTGACCCTGCGGGGTGCGGAGACAAGGCCGTCGGTAAAGCTCAAAGGAAACGAAAGGATCACGGTCTCCATTCCTTCGCCCCGCCCTCTTGATCTCGTCCCAGAAAACCGCCCTGTCACCGTGCTGTTCGAGGACGATCATCTTATGGTAGTTGAAAAGCCGGCGGGGATGGTGGTGCACCCGGCCCCCGGGCATAGTGCCGGAACGCTTGTCCATGCCCTTCTGTCCCGCGCCGGCAGCCTCTCGGGGATCGGCGGGGTCGATCGGCCGGGGATTGTCCACCGGCTCGACAGGGACACCTCCGGGATCATCGTGGTCGCGAAACATGATGCCTCTCATTCGGGCCTCTCCTCGCAGCTGGCCGCTCACAAGATGGTCCGTCGATACCGGGGAATCGTCTGGGGAAGACCCCCGCAGGACGAGGGGGAGATCCGGACGCGGGTGGGGAGGCACCCCGTTCACCGGAGGAAGATGGCGGTTTTCCCCGTCGTGCTTCCGCGGGTCACCCGTTCCGGAACCGCAGTGAAGCCCGGAATCGTTTCGCCTGGGGGCATACGCGGCAGGAGGATCGCGGTCACCCGGTACCGCTTTCTCGAGTCATTCGGGGGATTCTCCCTCCTCGAGTTCGATCTGGAGACGGGCCGAACACACCAGGTGCGGCTCCACTGCGCCCACCTTTCCTGTCCGATTGTGGGGGACGACGTGTACGGGAGACCGCGGGAGGTTGCTTTTGGCAGAGGCAAGGCAGCGGGAACCGTGACGGTTTCCCGCTTTCTGCTGCATGCTTTCCGTCTGGGATTTGTGCACCCTCTCACGGGACGACAAATGGAGTTCACGGTGCCGGACCCGCCGGAATTCGGGGAGTTCCGGGCAGCGGTCCTCTCCGCGGTACGCTAGATGCCAAGAACAGGGACGTTCCTAAGAACTCTTCGCCCTCGCCTTGTACGGTTCGCTTGCGACGGCTTCGCCTATTTAGATTCCGTTCGGGGGATCCCATGCGCCGTTCGCAACGGTGGTGCGCCCCGTCGTGAGGGCGCTCTCCGGAAACGGGCTCAGGTCTCGCTCCGCAGCCTCGGAGGGGGATTCCGTTCGTGGCTCGCCGTGCGGTCGACCTGCACGGCTGCGCTTTACCTCACTGCGCCCCCGCTCCTTCGGCTCGCTGCGCTTTCTGGCGACCGCGAAACGGGGAGCGCCGTCTGGAGGGCAAACCGTATTCCCATCCGGGGGACCCCCTCCTTTGTCCGCTCCGCCGGGGGGCGCCCCTTCCGCTTCGGGGTTCCGCTTCCGGTTCCGGTGGTGCTCTCGCACGGAAAATCCGTTCGCGGGGGGGGGCAACCGTGATCATCCCCCGCTTCGTCCAGTCTCCTCTGCTCAGGTCCGTGCCCGGGTTCTACCACGCGTTTTTGGGAGTCGACCCTCTGCCGGAACGAGGGGATGCGGGCAGGCTGCAAAGCGTGTTCGCCATACCCCCGTCCCGGGTCGGAACGCTGCGACAGGACCACTCCGCGACCGTCCTGGAGTGGGCGGAAGGGGACGCGTTCCCGGGAGCGGAAGGGAAGCGGAAGGGAGACGCCTTATTCACCGCAGTGCGGGGGACGGGGGTCGGTGTACGCACCGCCGACTGCGTTCCGATCCTGATCGTCGTCCCGGAGGTGCGGGCCTGCGCCGCGGTCCATGCCGGCTGGAGGGGCCTTGCCGCCGGGATCGTCGGAGAGACCGTTCGCCGGATGAGCGGGCGCTTCGGGATCGCCGCTTCCGGGAGGCTTGTCGCAGCGGCGGGGCCTTCGGCCCGAGGATGCTGCTACGAAATCGGGGGGGAGGTGGCGGACCTTCTCCGGCAGCTTCCCGGGGGAGGTCGGTTTCTTTTCCGGGGGAAATCGGCGGGAAAATGGATGGCGGATCTTGCGTCTCTTGCCCTGGAAAGCCTTGCCGCCGTCGGGGTGCCCAGAGAAAACCTCGAGGCAGTGGGCCCCTGCACGGTCTGCTCCCGCTCGTTCCACTCCTATCGCCGCGAAAAATCCTTGACCAACCGACAGCTAAGTTTTATCTATATTACGGGCGCATACCCGCAATAGAGCTCCCCGAAAGCACAGGATACCGAATGGACCGAGAGAACATCCGAAATCGCATCGAGAACGAGATTTTCTCCCGGATGGAGAGGAAGTATTCCGAGGAGGAGATCCTGAACTATATGATGAGCCTCCTCATGGACAACTATCCCCTTCGCTCCGCCGTGACGATCGCAGTGGATCCCAAAGGGGAGGAACTGTCCGTCTTCGCCTATCGCGGTCTCTCAAGGAATTTCATCAAGAAGATGTACGTGAAGAAGGACTTTCCGGTCCTCGTGGCGGCCCGGAAAGATACCGTATCCGTCAGCGGTGACGATGAACGCGCCAGGGACCAATCCTTCCGTCTCGAACACGCGTACCGGAGCCTCTATGCCACCCCTTGCCGGCTCCAGGGAGAGACGGTCGGCATCTTTCTCGTGGATTCGGACGATCCCGGCCTCCTCACGACCGAGACGAAGGAATCGTTTTTCGCCTACGCGCAGCTCGCCACCTTCTTTCTTGCCCTGCGTGCCATACGCGGAAAGGTGTCACGTATTCCGGACGTGGACTCGGTCACCGGCCTTCACACCTTCAAATATTTCCACGAGGTCCTGCACCGGGAACTGTCCCGGGGAAAGAAATTCGGCTATCCGGTAAGCCTGCTTTACCTGAAGGTACGCAATCTCCGGGAGATGAACGGTATCTACGGACACGTGGCGGCGGACGCCGCCCTCGCCGAGATGTCGGGAAGGATCAAGGGGATGCTCCGCGAGGTAGACTACGCCGCCCGCTCCAGCGGAATGATCTACCTCGTGCTTCCCCGGATGACGAAAACGGAAGCGGCGGAACTAGCGGAGAGGATAGTCGACTGGATGAACGCCTCCCCGCCCGGCAAGGGGGAAGTCCTCCTCATGGTGGCGATCGGTGTGACCCAGTATCCGAAGGACGGCGACACGGAGCGGGTGCTGATTCCCCACACCGAGGCGATGGTCCACGAATCGTTGCGGAAGAGCGGGAACGCCATCACCGTCTACCGGGATTAGACACGTAAGGGCCGCCAGGTGATTTTCCTTGACATCGGGAAACCGCACGGCGGAGAATGAATTATACGATTAGCCGGAGAACCTGCCGGAGTCCTTCTACCCGTCAATAGATACGAACACATCAGGAAATCCGACCAGCCTACAATTTCGGGGGAACGTGCATGAATCTGAAAGAGCTCAAAGCAATGCGTATCGGGGATCTCACGGAAATAGCGAAAAGCCTCCATGTCGACGGCGCCGCCGGCCTCAAGAAACAGGAACTCATTTTCGCCATCCTGCAGGCCCAGACCGACCAGGAGGTCATTGTCTCCGGAGAGGGCGTTCTCGAAGTTCTCCCCGATGGCTACGGGTTTCTGCGTTCCCCGGATTCCAACTATCTGCCG
>DATHRT010000108.1:0-21869 GCA_035464915.1 Candidatus Limnocylindria bacterium | reverse complement strand
TGGTCCTCTACGATTCCCGGGACCTGGTCACTCACGCCGTTTGCGTGGGGATGACGGGGAGCGGGAAGACGGGGCTTTGCATCGGTCTCCTGGAGGAGGCGTTGATCGACAACATCCCCGCCATCGTGGTGGACCCCAAGGGGGATCTTGCCAACCTCCTGTTGACCTTCCCCGACTTGAAGGACGCCGATTTTCTTCCCTGGATAAACGAGGAGGATGCGCGCAGGAAAGGGGTCTCTCCGCAGGAGTACGCAGCGCAGCAGGCCGCGCTCTGGAAGAAGGGGCTGGCCGAGTGGGGGCAGGACGGGGCGCGGATCCGCAAGCTGAAAGACTCCGCAGAGGTCACCATCTTCACCCCGGGCAGCACCGCGGGGCTGCCCGTCTCCATCCTCAAGTCGTTCGCCTTCCCCGGGAAGGCCGTCGTGGACGATAGCGAATTGTTGGGGGAGCGGATCGCCACCACGGTGACCAGCCTGCTCACCCTCCTGGGAATAGAAGCCGATCCGATCCAGAGCAGGGAGCACATCCTCCTTTCCACGATCCTCGATACCGCGTGGAAGCAGGGGCAGGACCTGGACCTCGCCGGGTTCATCCAGGCGATCCAGTCGCCGCCGGTAGCCCGCATCGGTGTCTTCGACCTCGAGTCCTTCTTCCCTTCCAAGGACCGTTTCGCTCTCGCCATGAAGCTCAACAACCTCCTGGCTGCGCCCGGGTTCTCCGCGTGGCTCGAGGGCGACCCACTGGACATCGACAGGATGTTCTACACGGCAGAAGGAAAACCCAGGCTCTCCATCTTCTCGATCGCCCACTTAAGCGACACGGAGCGGATGTTCTTCGTCTCCCTCCTCCTCACTCAGCTTCTGGGGTGGATGCGCTCCCAGTCGGGCACGACCAGCCTCCGGACGCTGTTCTACATGGACGAGATCTTCGGGTACTTTCCCCCCGTGGCCAACCCTCCGTCGAAGGCCCCCTTGCTGACGCTTTTGAAGCAGGCGAGGGCGTTCGGGCTGGGAATCGTTCTTGCCACCCAGAACCCCGTCGACCTGGACTACAAGGGGTTGTCGAACACGGGAACGTGGTTCCTCGGCAGACTGCAGACGGAACGCGACAAGGCGCGGGTGCTGGACGGCCTCGAGGGGGCGGCGGCCGGCGGTGCGGGCCGGTTCGACCGGAAGCGGATGGAGCAGATCCTCGCCGGCCTGGGCCAGCGGGTCTTCCTGATGAACAACGTCCACGAGGACGCGCCGGTCGTCTTCCAGACCCGGTGGGTGATGTCCTATCTGCGCGGACCCTTGACCCGCACGCAGATCAAGCAGCTGATGGACCCGGTCAAATCTTTGAAACCGGAACCCGCAAGGGAGGCCGGTCCCGCCGCGCAGCCCGTGACAAAGACAAGCATTGCAGCCCCTGTCTCCGCTCGCCCCGCGCTTCCCCCGGAGGTCCCCCAGTATTTCCTCCCGGTCCGCGCCGCTCAGCCGGAGGGGGCGGCCATTCACTACGAGCCGATGCTGCTGGGAGGCGCCAAGGTCTATTACGCCAACGCGAAAGTCGGTGTCGCCGCCCAGAAGGAGGTCTGCCTGCTGGGCGAGTTTTCCGAAGGCCCCTCCCCGGTCGACTGGGACGAGGCGCGGGAAACGGAGATCCCGGAGAGCGACCTCGAGAAGTTCCCTCATGACCCGGACTCCTCCTTTGGGGAGCTGCCCCGTGAGGCGTCCAGCGTGAAGAGGTACTCGGAGTGGGGGAACGCCTTCAAGGAGTGGGTCTACCGGAACAAGAAGCTGGAACTGTGGAAAAGCTCGTCTATCGGGGTCGTCTCCGAGCCCGGGGAGTCGGAGCGGGACTTCCGTATCCGGCTCGCGCAGGCCGCCCGGGAGAAGCGGGACCAGCAGGTCGAGCGGTTGCGGCAGAAGTACGCGCCCAAGATTGCCGGCCTCCAGGACAGGATCCGCCGCGCCGAGCAGGCGGTGGAGCGGGAAAAGGCCCAGGCCACGCAGCAGAAGCTTTCGACCGCTATCTCCTTCGGGGCCACCCTCCTCGGTGCGTTGACCGGCAGGAAGACCATCACGCAGTCCACGCTCGGGAGGGCAGCCACCACGGCACGGGGCGCAGGCCGCACGCTCAAGGAGTCGCAGGACGTCGCCCGGGCCGATGATAACGTGCAGGCGATAACGAAGCAGCTTGCCGATCTCCAGGCGCTCCTGGACCAGGAGACCGAAGAGGTCAAGGCCGGCACCGACCCCCTCGCGGAGAGCCTGGAGACGTGCGAGGTCCGGCCGAAGAAGACCGACATCTCCGTCTCCCTGATTTCGCTGGTGTGGTTCCCTTATTGGCGGGACGGCAAGGGGGGGATCGCCCCGGCACGCTGACCGGAAGGACACGCCGCACGCGCGGCGCGGGACATCGGGCGGGCCCCGGGAGGGAAGTTTATTCCCTCCGCCGTCACTCCTCTTTCTCCGCTGCCGTTTCGAGGCTCAGGAGCTTCGGCCCCTGCTTGATCCGAAAGGCGCTGTTTACCGTCTCCCAGATCCACCCGGAGTACCCGTATCCTCCGACGGCCTTTACGACGAATGCACCCTTCCACGATTCGGCCCTCGTCTGGTTGAGGGCAATCGTTCCGAACTTTCCGAATGTATAGCCGGGAACCGGGTGGCAGTAAGCTTCTCCCGATAGATTCTTCACCGTCTCTTTTGCCTCCTGTCCACCGAAGACGGCGGCGCGCAGTCCGTACTTGTGATCCTTCGCGCGAGTTTGCACCTCCTCCTTTGTATCGAACGGCGAGGTAAATGCCACGGGGCCGAAGACCTCCTCGCGCATCCCGAGCATGTCGTCGGTCGCGTCCCGCACGATCGTGGGATGGACCGTGTTCCCTTCGATCCTGCCGCCGAGGACGATTTTTGCGCCTCTTGCCACGGCGTCCGCAAGCTGTGCCCGGATCCGTGTGACGGCCAAACTGCTTGCCAAGGGAGAGACGTCGGTCCTCTCGTCCTCCGGGTCCCCCACGATCAATCGGGCGGCCTTTTCCTCGAATCTGTCGAGAAACTCGTGGTAGATCGACCGGTGGACGAAGATCCGTTTCGGGGCGGTGCACGTCTGTCCCGAGTACATGAACTTCGCGGTCATGAGGTCCGACAGGGCGAGGGAAAGGTTTGCGTCGGGGAAAACGATGAAAGGATCCTGCCCCGGCCCCTCGAAGACAAGCTTCTTCCCCGTCCGGCGAAATGCCTCCTCGTACGGAAGTACGTTTTCGTCGAAGCCGAAGATGACCACAGCGGCGGTTGCGGGGTCATGAAGGGATTGTTCCACGAAGCTCTTTCCACTGCCGCGGTAGAAGCGGATATCGTCACCGAAGGTCGGACGGTAGAGGGATTCCGTGAGATCGCAAATCCCGGTCCCCTTCGAGGAGAACTTCACGTTCACCCGGTTTCCCACCATGTAGATCGATGTGATGGCCGTGTTGAGCCAGGCGCTGCCGTTGTAGGAGAGCATGAGGGAGACGCTCGATCCTTCGCCCCCCAGGGGACGTTTCCCTTCGAGGAAGGAGCGGGCGTCGGCGTACATCCCGAGCCGGTCGATTGCGATGTCCACCTCTTTCGCGGTGTCCCGAACGGTAAACCGGATGTCCTTTAGCGCCTGCCCGATGATCTCGTCCCGCCGCTTCCCGATCGCGTTCGCGAGATCTTGCACCTTTCCGTATCTTTCCTCGTAGGATCCTTGCATCCGTGCGTTCCTTTCGGGGATTGTTCCCTCTCTTTAGGTATGATGCCACCACAACCGATTGCGGGTAAAGAAGGGCGGGGGTACATTGGTTCCGACGAAACGATTCGGGGAGGGAAAGCCATGAGGGCGGTGGTCCAGAGGGTGAGCCGTGCGTCCGTGACCTCGGGAGGAAAACTTTTCGGCGGAATCGGGCAGGGGCTGATGGTGCTCGTCGGATTTTCCCATGGCGACAACGGCGCCGCCGTTTCCTGGATGGCGGAGAAGATCGTAAACCTGCGGATCTTCGAGGACGATGGGGGCAAGATGAACCGCTCGGTCGCCGATATCGGCGGAGGGGTTCTCCTCGTGCCGCAATTTACCCTGTACGGGGACGCACGGAAGGGGAATCGCCCGGGATTCGACGCGGCCGCACGCCCCGAGGTGGCAGAACCGTTGTACCGGGAAATGGTCTCGCTTCTCAAGAACCGGACATCCCTGGCGGTGGAGTCCGGGTCGTTCGGGGCACAGATGGAGGTGGAACTTGTAAACGACGGGCCCGTGACGATACTTTTGGAGAAATAATCTCTTTTCGCTATTTCCCCGCCAGGTACCGGTGCACGCCCTCCGCGGCCGTTCGTCCCTGGTCGATGGCGCTGACGACGAGCGACGCGCCTACCATGCTGTCCCCGGCCGTGAACACGCCGGGCGAGGACGTCATCTGCTCGGCGTCCACGGAAAGATTTCCCCGGGCGTCCAAGGCGAGGTCGAGATCGCGAACCAGGGGCCCGTGTTCCACGTGGACGAACCCCATCGCGAGGAGCACGAGATCGGCACCCATCTCGAACTCCGAGCCCGGGATCTCCCGGAAGGTGCTCCGCCCATTTTCGTCCGGCTCCGACCACTCGAGCCTGACGCACGTAAGCTTCTCCACGCCGCCCTTCCTCCCGAGGAACTCCTTCGTCGACACGCTCCACTGGCGTTCGCACCCTTCCTCATGGGAAGAGGAGGCGCGCATGATGATCGGCCAGGTCGGCCAGGGGTTGTAGAGGTTCCGCTCCTCGGGAGGTTTGGGCAGGATCTCTAACTGGTGGATCTCACGGGCTCCCTGACGGTGGCTCGTGCCGACGCAGTCCGAGCCGGTGTCCCCGCCCCCGATCACCACCACCCGCTTACCCGCGGCCGTGATCCTCCCGTCCTCCGGTATGGCCTCTCCGCCGGTGACCATGTTCTGCTGCGTCAGGAAGTCCATCGCGAAGTGGATCCCGGCAAGTTCCCGCCCCGGGATGGGAAGGTTCCGGGGAACCGTGGCCCCGGCGGCGATCACGATCGCGTCGAAGGTGCGTCCCAGGTACCGAACGGAAAGGTCGGTCCCCACGTTGACTCCCGTCTCGAAGACTACGCCCTCCGAGCGCATCTGCTCGAGGCGGCGGTCGATCACCCACTTCTCCAGCTTGAAATCGGGGATTCCATAGCGGAGGAGACCCCCGACCCGGTTCGCCTTCTCGAAGACCACCACCTCGTGGCCTTTGCGCGCAAGCTGCTGCGCGGCGGCGAGGCCTGCAGGGCCCGAACCGATGACCCCCACTTTCTTGCCTGTTCTCCGGAAGGCAGGTTCCGGCCGAATCCACCCCTCCTGCCACCCCATTTCGACGATCTGGAGCTCGATGTGGCGGATGGTGACGGGGGGAAGGTTGATCGACAGCGTGCAGGCCGCCTCGCACGGAGCAGGGCAGACCCTTCCGGTGATTTCGGGAAGGTTGCACGTGGCGTGCAGGAGATCCAGGGCCTTGCGCCACTGCTTCCGGTACACCATGTCGTTCCACTCGGGGATCCGATTTACCACCGGGCAGCCGAAGGCGTGGCAGTAAGGAATTCCGCAATCCATGCACCGGGCGGCCTGGATCTCCAGGCGGTCCTTCGGCAGGGACTGCTCGACCTCCTGAAAATCGTGAATCCGTTCCTTCACCGGTCGGTACGGAGGTTTCTCCTGCGGGTATTCGAGGAAGCCGGTGGGCTTAACCACGGTACACCTCCTCGGTCGCGGATACGGTTTCGTCGTCCCGGTACTCCTCGAGGTGCATCCGTTCGAGCACCTTCCGGTACTCCACCGGCATGATCTTCACGAAGAGCGGGAGGCGCGATTCCCAGTTCTCCAAAATCGTCTTGGCGCGGGTGCTCCCGGTGAACCGGAAATGGTTCTCGATCATGACGCGAAGCTGCTTCTCGTCGTCGTCCGACCAGACGGTTTCGACGTCCACCATGTCGAGGTTGCAGCGCGTGTCGAACAGCTCCGTCTCGTCGTAGATGTAGGCGACCCCTCCGCTCATCCCCGCCGCGAAGTTGTTGCCGGTTCCGCCCAGGACCACGACGACGCCGCCGGTCATGTATTCGCAGCCGTGGTCGCCCACGCCCTCCACCACCGCCTTTGCCCCGCTGTTGCGCACCGCGAAGCGCTCGCCGGCGGTGCCGTACAGGTAGATCTCGCCCCCGGTGGCGCCGTACAGGACGACGTTTCCGGCGATCACGTTCCGGTGGGGGAGAAACCCTGCCTCCGGTGGCGGGACGACGATTATCCTCCCACCGGACATCCCCTTGGCGAGGTAATCATTTGTGTCCCCCACGATCCGGATCGTGACCCCGGGAGCGAGGAAGGCGCCGGCGCTCTGCCCGGCCGAACCGGTGAAGAACAGGCGGATCGTGTCGTCAGGAAGCCCCTTGGCGCCGAACCGCCGGGTGATCTCGCCGCTCAATGTGGCGCCGACCGACCGGTGAACGTTCCGGATCGGCATCTCGACGTAGACGGGCTGACCCTTTTCCAGCGCCGGTTGCGCGATCCGGATCAGCTCGTTGTCCAGGGCCTTCTCGAGTTCGTGGTCCGGTCTCCGGACGCAGCGGCGAATGGTGTCCTGGCCGTTTCCCGCAGGCAGGAGGACAGCGCGAAAGTCGAGTCCACGCGCCTTCCAATGGTCGACGGCCGGCTGGACCTCGAGCATATCCACTCGCCCCACCATCTCGTCCAGCGTGCGGAATCCGAGCTGGGCCATACGTTCGCGAAGCTCCTGCGCGAGGAACCGGAAGAAGCGCTCGACATATTCAGGTTTCCCGGTGAAGCGGGCGCGAAGAACCGGGTCCTGCGTGGCGACTCCCACGGGGCAGGTGTTCAGATGGCACTTCCGCATCAGCACGCAGCCGAGGGTGACGAGCACCGTGGTGCCGAACCCGAACTCCTCCGCTCCCATCAGCGCCGCGATAGCCAGGTCGCGGCCGGTTTTCAGCTGGCCGTCTGTCTGCACGCGGATCCGGTCGCGCAGCCGGTTGTTGATCAAGGCCTGCTGCGTCTCGGCCAGCCCGAGCTCCCACGGCAGTCCGGCGTGCTTGATGGAGGTGAGCGGGGACGCCCCCGTTCCCCCGTCATGCCCTGAAATCAGCACCAGGTCCGCCTTCGCCTTGGCGACTCCCGCCGCCACCGTTCCCACCCCGACCTCGGAGACGAGCTTGACGGACACGCTCGCCCGGGGGTTCACCGACTTGAGGTCGTAGATCAGCTGCGCGAGGTCCTCGATCGAGTAGATGTCGTGGTGCGGCGGGGGAGAGATGAGGGTCACCCCCTGCGTGGTGTGGCGTACCCGCGCGATCTCCGCGCTCACCTTGTGCCCCGGCAGCTGGCCCCCCTCGCCGGGTTTCGCCCCTTGGGCCATCTTGATCTGGAGTTCGTCGGCGTTGATCAGGTACTCCGTGGTCACCCCGAATCTCCCCGAGGCGACCTGCTTGGTCCGGGAACGCAGGCTGTCCCCGTTCGGCAGGGGGATGTAGCGCGCCGGGTCCTCCCCGCCCTCTCCGCAGTTGCTTCGGCCGCCGAGGCGGTTCATCGCCAGCGCGATCGTCTCGTGGACCTCCTGGCTGATCGACCCGTACGACATCGCCGCGGTGGTGAACCTCCGGGTGATCTGCTCCACCGGCTCGACCTCTTCGAGCGGAACAGGGTTCCCCTTCCGGAACTGGAAGAGGCTGCGCAGCGTCGCGTGTTCCTTCGACTGGTCGTCGATCAGGCGGGTGTACTCCCGGAAGATCTTGGGGCTGTCCGCGCGGACGGCGTGCTGAAGCTTGTAGATCGCCTCCGGGTTCCACAGGTGCTTCTCCCCGTCGACCCGCACCTGGAACAGCCCGCCGGGATCCAGCATGCGGCTGGCGATCCCATCCCCCTCATAGGCCCGCCGGTGTCTTTCCTTCGTCTCCGCGGCGATCTCATTAGGGCCGATTCCGCCGATCCGGGAAGCTGTGCCGCAGAAGTACTTGTCAACGAGTTTCCGTCCCAGGCCGACGGCCTCGAAGATCTGGGCCCCGACGTAGCTGCGCAGGGTCGAAATCCCCATCTTGCTCATCGTCTTGAGCAGTCCTTTCTTGATCGCCGTGATGTACGCGTCGATCGCCTCGCCGGGGAGGAGCGGTCTTTCCAGCAACCCGTTCTCCGCCAGATTGCGCACCGTGGAAAAGGCGATGTGGGGACAGATCGCGTTGGCCCCGTAACCGACGAGGAGCGCGTAGTGCATGACTTCCCGGGCTTCCCCGGTTTCGATGATGATCGCGGCCTGGGTACGAAGCCCCCTGCGGATCAGGTGGTGGTGCAGGCCCGAGGTGGCGAGCAGGGAAGGGATCGGGGCGAGGGTAGGCCCCATGTTCCTATCCGACAGGATCAGGAAGGTCGCCCCCTCCTTGATGTATTTTTCGGCCAGCACGAAGACGGAGGTCAGGGCCGCGGCCAGGGCTTTCCCGTCTCCGCCAGCGGGAAACAGGATGTCGATTTCCCGCGCGACGATCTCCGAGTGGGAGGCATTGCGCAGTCGCGCCATGTCCTCCGGGGTGAGGATCGGGTGAGGGATCCGGAGCATCCGGCAATGCTCCGGCGTCTCGTCCAGCAGGTTCTTCTCCCGCCCGACGAAGCTCCGAAGCGACATCACCAGCTCCTCACGTAGCGGGTCGATCGGGGGATTGGTGACTTGCGCGAACAGCTGCTTGAAATAGGAGAAGAGCAGCTGTGGGCGGTTGGACAGAACCGCCAGGGCGGAGTCGTCCCCCATGGAACCGACCGCCTCCTGTCCCTGCGAGGCCATCGGAGCGATCACCATCTTCAGGTCTTCCTCGGTGTATCCGAAGGCGATCTGCTTCCGCACCAGGACCTCCGGGTCCTCCGGCGGAATTTCGGGCGGGTTGAACAGCCCCCGCATCTCGATCCGGTTGTCCTTCACCCAGTGGCGGTACGGGCGCTGGCGCGAAATGCGGGACTTGATCTCGTTGTCGGGAACGATCCGACTCTGCTCCAGATCCACGAGAAACATCTTCCCCGGCTGCAGCCGACCTTTCTGGAAGATCCTGTCGGCCGGAAAGTCCATCACGCCGGTTTCCGAGGCCATCACGATCATGCCGTCCCGGGTGACCGTGTACCGGGCGGGCCGCAGCCCGTTGCGGTCCAGGGTGGCCCCGATGTAGCGGCCGTCGCAGAACACGAGAGCCGCGGGGCCGTCCCAGGGCTCCATGATCGAGGAGTGGTATTCGTAGAATGCCCGCTTGTCCTCGCTCATGTGGAACTTGTCCCCGAACGCCTCCGGGACCATCATCATCATGGCGTGGGGAAGGGAGCGCCCCCCCATCAAGAGGAGCTCCAGGGCGTTGTCGAAGATCGCGGAGTCGCTTCCCTCCTCGATGATCACGGGCTTGATCTTCTCGAGGTCGGCGCCGAACAGATCCGACTCGATGACCGCCTCCCGGGCGCGCATCCGGTTGATGTTCCCCCGCAGGGTGTTGATCTCCCCGTTGTGCGCGAGGAACCGGAACGGGTGCGCAAGGTGCCACGTGGGAAGGGTGTTCGTGCTGTACCTCTGGTGCACCACCGCAAAGGCGCTCGCAAACGACGGATCGCGCAGGTCGGGGTAGAACGTGGTGAGCTGGGAGCCGGTGAGCAGCCCCTTGTAGACGATGGTGCGCGACGAAAGGCTCGGAATGTAGAACTGGCTGGCGTCGCAGTCGGTCCAGCTGTGCACTTCCTTTTCCACCAGGCGCCGGATGACGTAGAGCTTCCGCTCGTAGGTGTCTTCGTCGAGGGATCCGATCGAGAGGAAGCACTGACGGATCGCGGGCTTCGTCATCCGGGCGAGATCCCCGAGAAGGTCCGCATCCACGGGGACCTGCCTCCACCCGAAGACCGGGCACCCTTCCTCCGCCGCCACCTGCTCGAAGGTGTTCACGCACCGGTCGGCAAGGTATTCGTCCGTCGGCAGGAAGACCAGCCCCGCCGCATACTGCCCGCGGGGCGGAAGAGGAAAACTCAGGTCACGGCATCCGAAACGGAAAAAGGCGTCCGGGATCTGCAGCAAAAGGCCCGCCCCGTCGCCCGTCGACTTGTCGCCGCCGATCGCCCCCCGGTGCTCGAGATTCACGAGGATCTGAACGGCGTGTTCCACGATCGAGTGGTCTGCCTTCGCGCTGAGTCGGGCGACGAATCCCACGCCGCAACTGTCGTGCTCGTAGGCCGGGTCGTACAAACCGGCCGGTGCCGGGACTCCGGCTGCATTTATGCGCGGAAAGCCTGTATGATTCATCATGAGTTGCCGCCTTATTGTCGAGAACCAGCCCTAATATTATGCCACGGTTTTTGGCCGTAACCGGCGTTGGCCGGGGAACATAGGATTTTAATCGTTCCCGACGAAAATTTCCACCCCGGGGATACACAAATGATCCGCTGTGGCTGGGCCGGGGATGACCCGTTGATGATTTCGTACCACGACGAGGAATGGGGCGTGCCGGTCCGCGACGACCGGAAATTATTCGAATTTCTCGTCCTGGAGGGTGCACAGGCGGGACTTTCCTGGCGCACGGTTCTCCGGAAGAGAGAAGGGTACCGCAGGGCCTTTCACGGGTTCGACCCGGAACGGGTGGCGTGCTACGGCGACAAAGACGTGGCCCGACTCCTATCCGATCCCGGGATTATCCGGAACCGCGCCAAGGTTGCATCCGCGGTGGAGAACGCCCGCCTCATAATTGCGGTTCGCGCCGAATTCGCCTCCTTCAGCGCCTATCTCTGGAGGTTTGTCGGGAACAGGCCGATCGTGAACCGTTTCAGGACGCTGTCCGAGCTGCCTTCCACGTCCCCGGAATCGGTTGCGATGAGCCGGGATCTTTCCCGGCAAGGCTTTCGCTTCGTCGGCCCCACGATCTGCTACGCCTTCATGCAGGCGGTCGGGATGGTGAACGATCACCTGGTTACCTGCTTCCGCCACGCCGCCGTGAAGGGAATATCCCGTCGGTGAAAGGGAGGAAACCAGCCTTCGGACGACGGCATCTTTCCTACAACAGGATCCGGAGAAATACCCAAGAAAGAGGAGGGACGTCATGGCCAAGCTGCTGCATATCGAGGCTTCTCCCCGGAAGGACCGTTCGGCCTCCATCGCCGTCGCGCGCGCATTTCTTGACGAGTACCGGAAAACGCACACCGGCGACACGGTGGAAACGCTGGATCTATGGAAGACGGAGTTGCCGAGCTTCGACGGGGACGTGATCAATTCGAAGTACGTCATCATGCACGGGAAGGAGCATACCCCGGAGCAGAAAAAGGCATGGGGAGCCGTGGAGAAGGTCATCGCGCAATTCAAGGGGGCGGACAAATACCTTTTCTCCCTGCCGATGTGGAACTTCGGGATCCCCTACAAGCTCAAGCACTTCATCGACGTCATCGTCCAGCCTACGTACACATTTTCCTTTTCGCCGGCGGAAGGGTACAAAGGGCTGGTCACGGGGAAGCCGGCGGCCGTCGTCTACGCAAGAGGTGGTGCGTACCCTCCGGGAACGCCGGGGGAGGGGTTCGACCTGCAGAAGCGCTACCTGGAACTGGTCCTCGGCTTCATCGGGTTCACCGATGTACGCCCGATTCTCGTGGAGGGGACGCTCGGGAAACCCGAAGAGTCGGAAAAATCGAAGGCGGGTGCCATCACCCAGGCGAAATCCCTCGCGGCATCGTTCTGACGCCCGCACCTGCACCCCTCCGTTCAGCCGCGGAATAACGCGAGGAGAATCGGCACGGCGAACAGGATTGCGGAAAGAATAAGGGCGAAGTTCCGGGTCCGTTTGCCCTTCCTGCGAAGATCGTCCACTATGGTCCCGGCCAGGGTCTCCGAGAGCGTTCGCCGCGCGTCGCGGATCTCCCCCCCCGTGGTCCCGAGTGTCTCGAGCGAACGGATGAGGCTCCCCGCAACGGGGAGCGCCCGCAGGAGACGAAGGCCTGCAGAGGTCGAGAGTTTCGCCTTGAGTTGCAGCCGGAAGGTATGCATACTCTCTGCCGCTTGCTCCTCGGGGATCTTCCCCAAGATCTCTGCATCGAGGAACGTGGCGACCCGCTCGCGGACCCGTTCGAGCCGGCCGAGGAGGGCGGACGCCGCGCCGCTTAAGGAACCTGCGAGAAGCCCCGCGATCAGGTAGAGGGCGAAGACGCCCGTTTTCCCCATCGATCGGATAAAAGATGTTCCGCTGGCTGCGTCGAAGGCGAGGCGGCAGGTCGCAGCCGCGGCCAGGCAAAAGAGAAGGATCGCCCCCAGGGAGTGGACGAGTCCTTTCCGCACCGCCTCACGGAGGAGGTCCCCCGCGAGGGAACGAATGGATACCAGAGAAGGACTGATGTCTGTCCTTTGCATCCGCCAGGCTCCTTTTGCGGAAACGTAACCTCTCTCCCGGGGGAGGGGGGGGAGGGAAGGACCCGAAGCAGAAGGTCCACACCGTCCCCGGTATCTTTATCGGAGGCGGGAGGGCGGAACTTTCGGGGATTTCTTTCCGGCCTCTGCAGGAAAATCCCAGATCAAGGGGGAAGAGAGAGGTTCAAGAGTCCCCTTTTCCCGAGCCGTCCCGTCCGAGAATGCCAGGTAGCTGTATTTGCCGTAATGGGGGATCTTGCGGGCGGCCTGCGACGCGGCTTCCGGGGAGAAGGCGAGGAAAAGGGCGGCCACGCGACCGCCGCCTGCGGGATGAGGAAGCACGGCGAAAAGGGCGTTTCCCGGGGAGACGTACGCGGCGCCTTCGACCGTGAAGCGGGAGGGCCCCGCGGAAAGTGCCGGCGGCAGGGTTGGAAGGTATCCTTTTTCCGCGGGCAGGCCGAGGAATAGCACATCATGCCCCGCGAGGTCCGATATTTTGGTGTTCTCTTCCCGTACGAGGCGCGCGTCCTTCCTCCCCATGGTCGCGAGAAGGGTTTTCGAGGCTTCGAGGAGGTCCACGGGTAGCCCGCGGGCAGCGACGACCAGAAGGTCCGCCGACCCGCGGATGGCATTGACGGTGGGGGGGATTTCGGAGGGGAAAAGACGCCGGAACAGGTCCACATCGGGATCGATGACGAGTTTCCGGGGGGGTGCCCCCGCAGACAGGGAGAGCGGGGTGTCCCCGGAGGAAACATGAAGAACGGTATCTATATTTTCCTCATCCGTCACCAGCCGCAAGGGTATGCGAAGATCGAAATACGGTTGCTCCTGCACGACTAGCCCTGAAATGTGCCAGCCTTCCCCCGTAGGGACCGCCTTGACCTCTTTCAGGGCGACAACCGGGGCGCCGCTTTGATCCACCCACTGCCGGATAAAAGGGGCGAAATCGGTCCCCGATGTTCTCCCGAACGCGTCGGCAAAGTCGTCCCAGGTTACTTCCCGAAACATTTTCTCCCGTACCAGGTCCCGCAGCCCCTCCCAGAACGCCTCTTCCCCGGCCAGGCGTCTTGCCATGTGGAAGACCATCGCCCCCTTGCCGTACCCGATCGCCCTCGACGCCGGGCTGTCGCGCCCCGTGAACGAGGCAAGGGGAAAATCATTCCCGGAGGAAACAAGGGTGCTGTAGTCCCGAAGGATCTTGAGGCGGTATTCCTTCCCTTCTTCCGGGGAGGTCCTTTCCTTGTACAGGTAGTCGGCGACATATGTGGTGAGCCCCTCGGACCAGTTTCCCCGGCGATAGTCGACGAGGACCCCGTTTCCCCACCAGGAGTGTGCCACCTCGTGGCCCAGGCTGGTGTCGACGATGAAGGGGAGTCGGATGACCGTGCTTCCGAGCAGCGTGTAGGAGGGGAAGCCGTATCCCGTGGGGAAAAAGTTCTCCACTACCGCGAATTTCTCGAACGGATAGGGGCCGAACCGTTCCCGGTACAAGGAGAGGTACCTTGCGGCCGCCGCGAGATAGGTTTCCGAGAGCGCGTCCGACCCCGGGTAGAGGTAGGTATAGATCTTCGTTTCCCCGGCGGTCCCTTCCCTAACCCGGTATGGCCCCGCTGACAGGGACAGGCCGTCAAGCGGCATCCGGGTCTCCCATTCCGACCGCGTGACGTCGCCCGACGTCTCTCGCCGGACGAGCCTTCCCGCCGTTACCGCCTCGTACCCTGCCGGCCCTTCGATCTGTACCCGGAACGTCGGCCTACTCCCGGGGATCTCCGGGTACCACCCGGCCGAGCCGCTGAGGAACGTCCCCTTCTCCCCGATCGTTTCCCGGACCCCGTAGCTCGGGTCCTCGGTGTTCACGGGGTCTTCGGGGACGTGGTCCTGGAATGAGGCACGGTACGAAACAGTCAGGGAAAGTTCCCCTTCCCCGGGGAGGTCGGGAGGCAATGCGGCACGCAAGGTTCCTCCCTCGAACGTGAGGGCAAGCGCCTTCTCTCCTGCTGCGACCTTTTCCACCGCGGCGTTTTCGGAAAGTACGAACGCAAGGGAGGATTGTCCGGCGGTGCGCAAGGTCATGGTATCCAAAGCCGCCAGGGAGTTGCTGTTCGGATCCAGGCGTACCGTCAAATCGTGGTGCGTAACGGCGGGATTGTCCGTGACGCATCCCGCGAGGAAGACGAAGCATGCGATGCATGCTGCGGATGCGACAGTGCCGGCCCGGAGCACCATCCCCCCTTTTCCCCGCGGGGGAGACGGATAACTCTCACGCAGGGATTTCCGTTTTTCCGGAGTCGGGAATATCGCCATCGTAATCGTTAGAGTACCCTCCCCTTTCTTCCGGTTCCTCCCCTTTCCGTGTTGCTGGCACGAATCCGCCCCGGGCCGCTTGTACTCTTAGACTTGGGTTTCCCCGGGGTAATTCTGCGGGGAAGAGCCGACAGGCACCGGGACCGGCCGAAAGGAGTTTTCCTCATGCAGATCGCGGCGAAGGCAACCCTCCTCACGATTCTTTTCCCATTCTTCCTGGGCGCTTGCGCGAGCATCGCCAGCCCGAAGTATTCGATCCTGAGCAAACGGGAGGGCTACGAGATCCGCGAATATGACCCGTACATTGTGGCCGAGGTGGAGATGCGGGGATCGTACAAGGAATCCCTGAACGAGGGGTTCCGGGTCCTGTTCGACTACATTCGCGGGAATAACGAGCGGCGGGAATCGATCGAGATGACCGCCCCGGTTCTTCAGGAAGCGGGGGGGGAATCGGAAAAGATCGAGATGACGGCGCCCGTGTTGCAGGAAGAGCGCAGGAAGGGGTACGTGATCTCCTTTGTGATGCCAAAGGACCACTCCCTGGGAACATTACCGCGGCCGAAGGACCCCCGGGTGATGCTGCGCGAGGTGAAGAGGAAAAAGGTGGCGGCGCTTTGCTTCACGTGGTACGCCTCGGAAGAGAAGACAAGGAAGAAAACGGAAGCGCTTGCGGCACTCCTCAGAAGGGACGGAGATCAGGCCGTCTCCCCGTATCGGACGGCACAATACAATCCCCCGTGGGCGATCCCCTTCCTGCGTCGAAACGAGATCCTGGTCGATATCCGGTAGGGGGCGGCGCCGGAACTCACGAGTCTTTCCGTAGCAGCTGCTCTTTCAGGGGCTTGTCGATCGGGTTCCTCCCCAGCCAGATGGCGAAATACGCGGAGGCGAAATCGGCGCCTTTGGGAGGGACTAGGCATCCCGGGTCGCGGGAAGCAGGAGGTTCTCGCGCAGAACCGCTTTGGGAACGGGGCGAAGGTTCCTCACGATCCCGAGCCATGACAGGAAGACGAGTCCGTAGTAGGTGATGTCGATCTCCCACCAGAAAAACCCCTGGCGTGCGGACACGGCATAGTGGTGGTGGTTGTTGTGCCACCCTTCCCCCAGGGTGATAAGAGCCAGCACGGGATTGTTTCGACTCTCGTCGCCGGTATCGTAGCGCTTCGTCCCGATCATGTGGTCCAGCGAGTTGATGGTGGCGGTCGCATGGAACAGGACGACGGTCGAGACGAAAAATCCCCAGATCAGCAGCTGGGGCCCGTTGGTCCCGAGCTCCGGGGCGAAAAAAGCGAGGGCGGATCCCGCGGCATAGATCGACGCGGCGAAAAGAACGGGGACGAGGATGTCGAACCGGTCGAGAAATCGCTTGAATCATCCCGGTAGAATCGGTGTCTTACATAGGCCAGGAACGATGCTCCGTAACCGAAGAGAGGCTTCTTTTCACTTCACCGCCTGTGACGAGATGAAAGGCGTGAAACCTTGGGCTGTCTGGCGTGCGCGCCTTTGCACAAGCCCGGTTCTGCGCGCCGGAGAATCCCCCCGGAAGGAGACTTGATTGAGGCTGGACAGACTTCATTCCGTCTTACGACTCCCGATCGGCCTTTCCATTGCCTGGGATTTTTTTTCCGACCCGCGGAACCTCAGGCGTTTGACGCCACCTTCCCTCGGGATCGAAATCACCTCCGTGCCGCCGCCCCGGATGGTTCCGGGGATGATCATCACGTACACGATCCGACCGCTGCTCGGGATCCCGGTCCGCTGGGTGACCGAGATCACGCATGTCCGGGAGCCACACCTTTTTGTGGACGAGCAGCGTTTCGGTCCCTACCGTTTCTGGCATCACCAGCACCACTTCCGCGAGGTCGACGGGGGGATCGAGATGGAGGATCTCGTGCATTACGGCCTTCCGTTCGGGGGCATCGGAAGGGTTCTGGGAGGGAGTTACGTCCGGCGGCAACTCGCAGGTGTTTTTTCATTCCGGAGGACGTTCCTCGAGGAGACGTTCGGGACGATGCCCGAAACTGGGAGCGGGGAAAGAGGATGAAGCCGACAGCCTCGGGACGGCGCAATCCCGCAATCGTCTGGTTCCGAAGGGACTTACGGATTTCCGATAACCCGGCGCTCTCGGCAGCCGTTGCCGGGGGTGCCCCGGTGGTTCCGGTCTACATCATCGATACGGAGGAGGAGGGAGGATATCCGGCCGGCGGGACCTCGCCTCTGTGGCTCCGCCGATCTCTCATCGAACTCGATCATGCCCTGCGGAAATCAGGCTCCCGGCTTGTCATCCGCTCGGGCCCGTCTCTTCAGGTGCTCCGGGGGCTTGCCGGGCAAACCGGCGCCACTTGTGTCTACTGGAACAGGATCTACGAGCCTGCTGCCGGCAGGCGCGACGGGGAGGTTACGCGGGGTCTTGCGGACGGCGGATGGAAGACGGAGATGTTCAACGGCTCCCTCCTCTTCGAGCCCGGCGATGTTTCCACCTCCGGAGGTGGTCCGTACCGCGTATTCACTCCCTTCTGGAGAAAATGCCGGTCCCTTTCCGAGCCTTCTGCGCCGCGTAAGGCGCCGAAGGCCCTTCCCGGACCCCCTTCCTGGCCGGACTCCCTTGCCCCTGGAGATGTGGGACGAGAAGCAGGCACTTCCCGCTCCGGAGGAATTCACCGGGCGTGGAGTCCTGGGGAGAACGGGGCCGTCGCCATGCTTGCGGAATTCCTTGAAGAGGGGCTCGCGGGGTACCCGGAGAATCGGGACAGGCCGGACATGCCGGGCACGTCCCGCCTCTCCCCCCATCTCCACTTCGGAGAAATCTCCCCGCGGCAGGTCTGGCACGCGGTAAGCGCCAGGACCCTGTCCGACCCGTCACGGGGCGTGGAGCGCGGGGCGGAGGCATTCCTGCGCCAGCTCGGGTGGCGGGAGTTCGCGCACCACCTGCTCCACCATTTCCCCGAAACCACAACGCTTCCCCTGCGAGAGGAGTTTGCCGCGTTCCCCTGGAGGTACGACGAAAGAGCGCTTGCCGCGTGGCAGCGCGGGGAGACGGGGTACCCGATCGTGGACGCCGGAATGCGCGAACTCCTGGGGACGGGATGGATGCACAATCGCGTGCGGATGATCGTGGCGTCGTTTCTCGTCAAGGACCTTCTCCTCCCCTGGCAGGAGGGGGCGAGATGGTTCCTGGAAAGGCTCTTTGACGCGGACTTGGCGAACAATACCCTGGGGTGGCAGTGGGTTGCCGGGTGCGGAGCGGACGCGGCCCCATTCTTTCGGGTCTTCAACCCCGTGGGACAGGGAAGAAGGTATGACCCGCAAGGGGATTACGTGAGAAAATGGGTGCCAGAACTTGCCGCCCTTCCGGCGAAATGGATCCATTGTCCGTGGCAGGCCCCGGAGGACGTCTTGTCCGACGCCGGTGTTGCGTTGGGGAAGATATACCCGCAACCCATGGTCAATCACGCAGCGGCACGCGAGCGAGCGTTGAAGGCCTGGAGATCATTGAAAAAGAAAAGAATGTCTGGTGGCGGTAAATAAGCCGGGAACTTCCCCGCTCGCGGAGAACACGGCCGCACCGGGTTTCCACTACCGGGATACGAAAAGCGGGACCGTGAAACGCGTGATTTTCTTCCGGCAACTAACAGTATGAGGAAACAAAAAGGGTAACGCTTCTTATGCATGCGGGAAGAAAAACATCATTTTTGGCCGGGGCGGCACTTGCATCGTTTCTTGTCCTGGTTTCGTTCCTTGGCCCGTATGAGGGAGTTGGGATGGCAGCGCCTCCGTGCACACCGACCCGCGCCGACGCAGAAGGGCCGTTCTACGTCCCGGGTGCGCCGATCCGGACGTCTACGGGCAGCGGCCTGGTCATCCAGGGCCGCCTCCTCGGCGCCCCCGATTGCCGCCCTCTTCCCGGGGGAGGGATCGAATGGTGGCAAACCGGCCGGCGGGGCCATTACGATAACGCCCACCGCGGGAGACAAAACGTGGCCCCGGGCGGATCCTATCGGTTCGTAACCGATTTCCCCGTCGTCTACCAGGGGCGTCCCCCGCACATACACTTCAAGGCAAACGCTCCCGGGTACCGGTCCCTCACCACGCAGCTCTACCTGCGCGGCGAGGAAGCGGAGGTTACATTCGACATCGTCCTCGTACCGCAGAAGTAGGGGGGCCCGAGGGAAGAGATGAAGGTGCTCGTCTCCGGATCGACCGGGCTCATAGGCTCGGCCCTCGTCGGTGAGCTTTCCGCCGGGGGGTACATCGTCACACGGCTGCTGCGGTCTTCCCCGAGAGAGAAGCAGGGCGGGACGGTTCATTGGGACCCCGGGACCGGAACCGTGGATTCCGAAGGGCTCGGTGGGCATGATGCCGTCGTCCACCTGGCCGGGGAGAACATCGCGGGGACTTCGTGGAGCCCGGCGAGGAAGAAAAGGATCCGGGACAGTCGAGTCGCGGGAACCCGCCTCCTTTGTGAGTCCCTCCTGCGCCTGGATCGCCCTCCGAACACATTGGTCTGCGCGTCGGCCACCGGGATTTACGGGGACCGGGGAGAAGAGCTGCTTCGGGAGGAAAGCAAGCCAGGGAAAGGGTTTCTTGCCGAGGTGTGCCGGGAATGGGAGGAGGCAACCGGGGAGGCCGCCCGCAAAGGGATGCGGGTGGTCAATTTGCGCATCGGAATGGTGTTGAGCCGGGAGGGCGGAGCGCTGGGGAAGATGCTCCCGGCGTTCCGGGCGGGCGCGGGGGGCCGGATCGGGAGCGGGCGGCAGTACATGAGTTGGATCGCCCTGCCCGACCTCGTCGGTGTGATCCGCCACGCGATCGCCACGGATTCCCTGGCGGGCCCCGTGAATGCGGTATCGCCCCACCCGGTGACGAACCGGGAATTTGCGAAAACCCTGGGGCACGTACTCGGGCGCCCCACCGTCGCCTTCTTGCCCGCGTTCGCCGCCAGGCTCCTCTTTGGGGAGATGGCGGACGAACTGCTTCTGGCCAGCGCCCGCGTCGAGCCCGCGAAGCTTCTCGCCTCGGGGTACAGGTTCCTTCTCCCGGAAGCAGAAGAGGCTATGCGTTATCTGTTGGGGAGGTAGAACGAATGGGTTACCTATCTGCCCCGGAGTAGAGCCGGAACCCGTACGCTTGCAGAAAGGGAGCCTCGGACAGGATCTTTTGAAGCTCGCGTTTCGTGACCGCCAAGGGGCGTTTCATGAGTTGTGAAAAGACCCGTCAGATCGCTTTGGCCCAGGCCAGGCGTTTCTCGAGATACCGGGAGAGGGTGGTAAACGCGTAGCAGAGGATGAAGTAGATGAAGGCAATGAAGAGGAAGATCTCGGTGGGGTAGATGAGGCTGCGGTTGTTGATCTGCGTCGCCACCTGGGTAAGTTCCGAGACGCCGACGATGAAGGCAAGCGAAGTGTCCTTGATGAGCGAGACGAACTGGTTGACGAACGACGGGATCATGTTCCGCAGGGCCTGCGGCAGGACGATGTAACGCATGGTCTGCCGGTGGTTGAGACCCGTGGAGATCGCCGCCTCGGTCTGCCCTTTCGGAATCCCCTCGATCCCCGCTTTGACGATCTGCGACATGTAGGCGGAGGTGAAGAATGTAAGTGCCAGGATGACGGTCTGGCTCTCCGGCATCGAACGGCCCATGAGGGACGGGTAGAGGAAGTACATCCAGAAGATGACCATGAGGAGCGGCATCCCCCGCACGAACTGGATCACCGCCTCCGAGGCGTACCGGATCACCCGGTTGCGGGAGATTGCCAGAACCCCGAGGATCATGCCCCCGAAGAAGGAAAGGATGCAGGAGACGACCGCGAGGTAGAGGGTGAGCCCCACCCCCCCCAGCGGACCGTGCGGGTAGCGCCCGATGAAGAAGTACGTCAGGTTGTCCCAGATGACGTGGAAATCGAGTCCCATCTCATCTCGCCTTCAGCGGGGAAAGGATCGTCTTGCTGTACCAGGTGACGACGACCGTGATGATGATCGACATGGCGAGGTATATGACCGTGGCCGCCGTAAACGCCTCGAACCCCTTGAACGTGTAGCTCTCCACCTGCCTCGCCTGGTAGGTGAGCTCCGCCACACCGATCGTCATGGCGAGGGAGGAGTTCTTCACCAGGTTCAGGAACTGGCTGATCAGCGGTGGAACGGTGATCCGGACCGCCTGCGGCAGGATGATGTACCGCATCGAGCGGATGAACGAGAACCCGGAGCTTCTGGCGGCCTCCATCTGCTCCTTCGGGATGGAGAGGACCCCGGAGCGGATGTCCTCGGCGATGAACGCCGAGGTGTAGATCGTCAGCGCGATGACGGCGGAGGCGAACTCGAAGTTCTGGGTGACCAGCCAGTCGTTGACCACCGTCGGGAGGATCTTGTACGACCCGAAGTACCAGAAGAAGATCTGGACCAGCAGCGGGGTGTTGCGGAAGAACTCGAGGTAGCCGTGCGCGAACCACCGGAAGGGGCGGACCTTGCTCATCCGCATGACCGCGATGATGAGCCCCAGGAGGAAAGCGAGGACGATCGATACCCCCGAGAGCTGGATCGTGACCTTGGTGCCCGATACCAGCCAGTCGAAATACTTCCCCGAGAGTACGATCGCCCAGTCGAACTTGTACTTCAGCACGCGGGGTCTTCCCTTGTGTCTATTTGTCCGCCGTGATCGTGAAGCCCCTCTTTATCGGGGTACCCGAGTCCGGTCCGAACCACCGATCGAAGATCTGTTTCGCCTCCCCGCTTTTTTCCATCTCGATGATGGTCTGGTTCACGAACTCCAGGAACTTCGGGTTTCCCTTCTGGATTCCGAGCCCGTAAGGCTCGTCGGAAATCCGGATGTCCGGGATCTCGTACTGTCCCTTGGGAAGCTTGGCGAGTTGCCCGGCCAGGATCGACTCGTCGGTGGTCACCGCCACTACCTTTCCCTGCGTCAGCGCCAGCACGGCCTGGGGGTAGTCGTCGAACGACAGGATCGTCGCGGAAGGGACCGCCGCCGCCGCATTCTTCTCGGAGGTGGACCCCTTCGTCGTGCCGATCTTCTCCCCTTCCATGTCCTTGAGGCTCTTGACCGTCCCGGTCTTGGTGAGGAATTTCTGGCCAGTCAGGAAGTAGGTGTGGCTGAAGTCGATCACCTTGGCCCGCTCCGCGTTCTTCGTCATCGTCGCGGCGATGATGTCGATGTTCCCCTCCTGGAGCTGGGGC
>DATHRT010000107.1:0-26551 GCA_035464915.1 Candidatus Limnocylindria bacterium | reverse complement strand
TCCGAACAGAACAGCGTCCGGTTCGTCTCCTCGAAGAGCATGCCCGCATCCCAGGAGTGGGGCAGATGGTGCGTCGGGTAGAGGCGAAACCGGTATTTCCCGGTGTTGACAACGTCCCCTTTTTGGATCCAGCGAGGCGCCCGGATTGCGAAATCGGAGACGTTGACGAGCGCCGCCACGACCGTGCAGAGGGGTTGAGCCTGCGGAGCCGCCTGGAGCCACTCGTTCAAAGAACCGCACTCGTCCGACTCGAAATGACTGAAGCTCAGCCACCGGATCGTTGCGGGGTCGAGGATTCGCGCGACGGCATCCCGGATGAGCTGAAAGTCGCCCTTCATGCCGGTGTGAAAGAGTAGCGGCTCGTCGTCCTTGACGAGGAATTGATTGAACTGAAGCTTGTAGTTATCGTTGTAGGTAGAAATGCGGTAGACGTCGGGAGCAATCTCGGTGACGTTCGTCATGATTCCCTCCTCCGGGAAGCGGTGGCCAACCGGCCCGCCCGGGAAACATTACGGGCAGACATCAGGGGATGAAACCCTCTTTCTCCGTGGTTTATGTTACAGGATACACCTTCCAGACCCCGAAAAAGACCGTTGTTTGCACGGAGTTTGCAGTCCGTTCCGCCTTCCCTTCTGAAAACCAATACAGACATCCATTGGTTTCTTACACTAAGATCAGGGTGGACCAATCGGGTGGGGCAGGTCAGTGGGAACTGGAGGAATCCTTGAGGAAGGACAGATGGACGTTCCGCCCGGAAGCGGCAGGGTGCGACGAATGAACGGAAACTCTCGAAGGCCAAAACGTTGGAGCCCCGCGGCGGACCGGGCGCGGGAGGAGTTGCTTAGGCCGTGCCCGTACCTGGGATACGACCATGATTCCATCGGGGTTCACTGCCTCGGCAAGGAGGCATTCGGCATCGCAGAGCGGTCCTTCCGGCGTGCGATCTGGCTTAACCCGTACGAACCTCTGTTCGTCCTGCATCTCGCCCACGCATTGTTCCGCCAGAAACGGCACGAAGAAACCCTGGAGGTTCTGAAAGCCATGGAATCGAAGTGGCCGGACTACGAGAAGGGAAAAGAGTTACACCATACGACCCGGAAGGTCATGCGCAGATCGACGGAAAAGAAGGAATGATGGATGGGCGCGCACGAGAGGAACGCCCTCATACTGTAAAGGAAACCCCGCGTCAACACCTCCTCCTCGATACCCCTTTTTCGCCCCCAAAAGACCGGTTGTTTGCGCCGGGTTTGCGTCCTGCTGTCCCTTCCTGTCCTGAATCGAAGAGGCCCTTCCCTTAAGTGAGGCCAAAGTGGTACACCTTGGGCGGAAGGAGGAGACACCGATGCCTGCGGGGAATCCGAGAGTGAATGTTGTGCTGGAGAAGCCGCTCTACGAGACGGTGGATCACTTGGCGAAGGAGGAAGGCGTCTCGCTTTCGACGATTGTAAGGGACCTCGTCTAAGGAAGCGATCGAGATCCGGGAAGACATCGATCTTGGCCGCATCGCAGAGTCTCGGGAAAAATCCCTGAAACGTTCCCGGGCACTCGCCCACAAGGATATCTGGGGATAACGTGGCGTTTACGGTAAAGTATCACCCCGACGTCAGAGAAGTCGATCTTCCCCGGATCAACGTGAAAATGCGGGAACGCATCCGCAGGGCGATCGAGTCCCGCCTGATGACGGCACCCCAGGAGTACAGGCTTCCCCTGAGGAAGAGCCTGGGAGGGTATTGGAAGCTCCGGGTGGGAGATAACCGCATCGTTTTCAAAGTCCAAGGGGAGGTCGAATATGTCCTCGGGATACGCCACCGGAAGAAGATCTACGAGGAGGTACCGGGGCGGATAAGATAAAAAACCGAAGAACGCTTTGACACAGTCTCTGTTTGCACCGGGTTTGCAGTCCGTGCGGCTTCCCTTTCCAAATACCGGTAGAAATGCCCGAAAGGTTATTACACCAAGATCAGGGTGGACCGATCGTTGGAGGCGGGCAAGAATCCTTCGGACGGGAGGCGGGATCCGTTGTCACCGCCCGCCGCCGAACGCGCGTTCCATTTCCTTGCGGAAGACGACCGCAGGGTCGGCGGCATTGTATCCGACATCATCCCACCTCAGCTGCACATGCGCGGCGACCTCGCGTTTGAGTTTGATGCCGTGGGCAAGACCGAGCGGCAGTCCGCCCATACGCACCGACAGCTCGGCCGGCAGCAGCTTGCCGTAGACCGTGTACCCTCCTTCGCCGTCAAGCGTTTCTCCGGCAACGAGCTTCCGTTTCGCGGTCGCGACGACATCGCCGCGCCAAGCGACAGCAGCACCGGTGGCTTCGTTACGCAGGCCGACCGAGGCGACGGTGATGCCGAGTTCGAGGCCGATCGCATGGTAGGGCTTGTACAGTGCAGAGTAGCGGCCCGATGGGTCGGTGCTGAAGCCGTATTCACGGAAACAACGACGAACGTAATCTTCCCCCTGCGGGCTCCCCGCGCGGAACGTGACATAGACGCCCCAGCGCAGGTCGCGGAACACCGGCCTGCCGTCTCGTTCCAGGCTCGAGATCACTTCCACCTGGCCGGCGTGATGTAGCTGGCCGCCATCCTCCCGCGGACACAGCAGTCGCGGCAGATCATCAACGCCACACGGCGGAAAATGCAGACCGTCCGGATCCGGAGTGAGCCCGGTGGCATTCGCGACCGCGGCCATTTCGATCGCGCTCTTCGTACCGTCGAGAAAGGAATTGAACATCTGCGCGTTGAAGTCGCCGGCGGCAACCGTTTCCGGCGAAAATCCGTAATACGGCCAGACCGTATCCGGGGTCGACGTATGGTATTCCGGAAGATACTTCGTGCCCTTTCCCGCGGCAACAACTTCGAAGCCGGTCGCACGGCACCAGTCGACCATTTCGCAGATCAGCGCCGGCTGATCACCGTAGGCAAGCGAGTAGACGGCACCGGCCTCTGCCGCTTTTCGCGACAGCAGCGGGCCGGCCAGCGCATCGGCCTCGACATTCACCATCACCACATGCTTGCGATGCGCAAAAGCGCCGAGTGCGTACCGGATGCCGGCAGCCGGGTCGCCGGTGGCCTCAATGACGATGTCGATCTCGGGCGCTTCGAGCAGAGCCTGCGTATCTTCGGTAATGAACGTCGTGCCGCTCCGCACTGCTGCCGAGAAGGACGTCGCGGTATACCGATCTGCCGGCCAGCCCGTCCGAGCGAGCGAGCTCCGGGCGCGATCCGGCGACAGATCGGCAATGCCGGTAATATGAATGCCCGGCGTGTGTTTTGCCTGGGCCAGGTACATCGAACCGAACTTGCCTGCGCCGATCAAGCCGACGCGCAGCGGCCGGTTTGCTGCAGCACGTTCGAGCAACATCCGATATAGATTCATGGAATTCCTCCTGAATAGGGAAGCTCCCGTCATCCCCGCGTGCGCTTCCGTACGGGGATCTGCGTGCTGCCCCGTCAAACGCTTTAGGACGAGGGGGAGGAGGAGCCCGACGGGGCCGGTTCGCCGCCCGGGTCGCCGGCACCGATGTTGAATCCCGCGTCGACGTAGTGCACTTCGCCGGTCACGCCGGAAGCCCAGTCCGAAAGGAGGTACGCGGCGGCGTTCCCCACCTCGTCCTGCGTCACGTTCCGTCGGAGCGAGGCGCCACGGGCGTTCTTCTCCATCAGTTTGCGGAAATCGACCACGCCGGAGGCGGCCAGCGTACGGATCGGCCCGGCCGAGACGGCGTTGACGCGGATCCCTTGCGGCCCGAGATCGTGGGCCAGGTAACGGGTCGCCGCTTCGAGGGCGGCCTTCGCCACACCCATCACGTTGTAGTTCGGCACGGCGCGCACCGCCCCGAGGTAACTCATCGTCACCATGGCCCCCCCCGGTCCCATCAACCGGGCCGCCCGCCGGGCGCAGGCAATGAAGGAGTAGGCGGAAATATCGAGCGCGAGATGGAAATCGGCGCGCGAGGTATCCCGGAAATTGCCTTGCAGCGATTCCCTGTTGGCAAAGGCGATGGAGTGCACGATGAAGTCGAGCCGCCCCCAACGGGCCTCGACCTTGGCGAAGAAATCGTCGAGCTGGACGTCCTCTCCGACGTCGAGCGGTTCGACGAAACTCGAATGGATCGACTCCGCCAGGGGATGAACGCGTTTCCTCAGCGCCTCGCCGAGATAGTTGAACCCGAGCTCGGCCCCCTCGCGGTGACAGGCCCTGGCCACGCCCCATGCGATGGATTTCTCGTTGGCGACGCCGAGGATCAGCCCTTTCCTGCCTTGCAGAATGCCCACGAGACACCCCCCCTAATCGTCGAAATCGCCCACGGCGCCCTTGTCGCTGCTTACGGTCTTCGCCCTCTCGACAATCTTCGCGTCGGTCCACTCCGCCGGGTCCTCGATCCGGCCCGTCTTGGGTCCGAGGTCGAAGGAACCCGACGCAAGAATCGCCTCGATGGCCAAAGGCGCGGTGTCCTTCGCGTTGAACACCTGGGTCATCATCTTGTAGGCGAAATCCTCGACCCCCTGGCACATCCGCTTTCGGACCTCCGCGGGCAGAGCGAGGAGCCGGTTCTCGAACGGAAGGTTCAGGTTCTTGTAGTCCCCCTTCTTCCACCCCTTCCCGTCGGCGTAGGCGACCATCTCGGCCCACAGTTCCCCGGTCATCCCTTCCCCCTGCCGTTTGATGAAGCGTCCCTCGGCATCGAGCTGCGCGTTGCCGTAGTCGTTGACCTCGAGGCCCCACGAGATCATCTGCAGGGCGGTGGCTACGTTCGCCTTCGTGGTGTGGGTGCGGTTCACGATCTCGCGGAGCCGCTCGGTGCTGTTCCCGGAGGTCCCGTGCTGGGCGCCGTTCATCTTGTAGGGAACGAGAGCCTCGTGGATGTCTGCGGTCAGCCCCACCTGGATGCCGGCGTCGGATGCTTCGATCCCGTGGGTGGTCCCGTTGTTCAGGGCGATCCAGTCGGGGAAGATGCTGCGGGCGTTGAGGCCGCGGACGAGGAACAGCGCTTCCCCGACGGTCGAGAGCCCGGAAGCGCCTTTGATCTCGCCGACCTCGGTCTCCAGCCCGGCCCACTTCGGGATGAACGGGTTGATGGCAATGCTTGCAAGGAGGTTCCTGTCGTCGGGCTGGTGGGAGGCGTCGATGGCGATCGAGGTGATGCCCGCCTCGAACATGGTCGGGATCTCCACCTTCGCCGCTGCCAGGTCCTTGTCATTTTTGATCCCGTAATGGTCGGCGTGGATGGCGACGGGCACGGTGATCCCCATCTCGTTGCAGAGAGCGTCGACGATGCGCGCCATGTTCCAGTAGTTGACGGCGCAGTACGCCTTCTGGCCTCCTTCGGACTTGGCGATTTCGATGATCACGGGGGCGTTGGCCCTCTGGGCGGCCGTAAGCGCCCCCCGGATGACGAAGTAGTTGCGCCCGTTGGCGGCCATGGCGATGGCCTTCCCCCTGGCCCGCATCGCCCGGTCGACGACCTTTCCGCTGACGATCAGCGCCCTTGAGGCCGGGAACAGAGACTTGATGTTGGGGGGGCGGCCCACCTGGAGAGCTTTCTCGAAATCCGCTGTATCCGCCATGGGAGATCTCCTTGAAAAGTGGTTGAACCGACTGGAAGTAATTTTCTCCCGGATCGGCCCCGGCGACAAGCATTCTTGCAAACCGTTTCGACTTCAGCTAAAGGTGCGCGTGAGAGGGAAATCATCATTCTGCAAGGATTTCCGGCGTCAGCAGCGGATCCGGGAAACCCCCTTTTCACACCGAAAACAGCCGTTGTTTGCAAGGGGTTTGCATTTCATCCCTCTTCTTCCTTTGCGTTTCTGCAGTATATGGCAGCATACTGTCCCGTCTCCCTCGCCTTCCTTGGATAACATCGGCTTACCGCCGTGTTGCGATGGCACCAAAGGGGGACTCGATCCCCCACGGGTCTACCCACCACCTCTTCAACGCCGCTGAAACCAGTACCATGCAGAGGGGATGTCTTGCTCTTCTCCAATCGCCGTCCGGACTATGGAGAGATCCGCTCCCAGCAAGGATTCGACCTCTTCGGTGGAGATGCCGGTACCCCCTTCCCGTTGCCTCGGCAGCCGCGCGTAGAGCATGTACCAGGCCTGCGGCCGCAGCAATCGGGACAGGTTCCCGGCATATCGCATCCGATCTTCCGCTTTCAGGGCATGCAGGCAGCCGATGTCCAGGGCGTAGTCGAAAGGACCGGACAGGGCGGAAAGGTCGGTGACGCTTGCAACAAGAAAATCGATCGCAAATCCGCTCCGGTTCGCCTTGGTGCGGGCGGCAAGAATCGCTTTGGGTATGAAATCGACGCCCGTGACCTGCCATCCGTGCCGGGCCAGGGTGATGGCATTGGTACCCGTGCCGCATCCCAGATCCAACGCTTTCCCGGGCGGGGTCCGGGTGATGAAATCCATCACCTCGGCCGGGGTGACTTGCGTGTCCCAAGGAGTCTGCCGACGCCAATAGCGCCATTGGAATTTCCAGCGGTTCGGCAGGAGGGACCCGATCCGTTCATGCCACATCTCCGGAAACCCCTTCCCCTTTTTCAAAAGTCGAGCACCCTTCTGCGCGCGGCCGCGTAGCGAGCGTTTTCCCGCAGGGTATCCGATTGCCGGCACCGATTTTACAAAAAAAGGGGGCTTGGCCCAAAGCCAAACTCCCTTTGTTTTTTGCCCCGTATCGCTTCGAGCCGCTGCCCCTGCCTGTCCTCCGACAGAGCCGTCACTTCCTACGGAATCGC
The DNA here is from genome assembly GCA_035464915.1 of Candidatus Limnocylindria bacterium. Lineage (GTDB taxonomy): Bacteria > Desulfobacterota > Deferrimicrobia > Deferrimicrobiales > Deferrimicrobiaceae > CSP1-8. Next base: position 19,806 of record DATHRT010000107.1, on the reverse strand, counting down.
CGGCGGCCGGATCCTGGTTACTTCTCCGGAAAACGCCTCGACAAGAAAGGCTTTCAGGGCACTTTTCTCGCCGGCCGAAAGGTGCAGCGGTCGAAGAGCCGGATCCTTCCCGGGATCGTTTCCGCCCCCCTTGTCCAGAAAGTCGATCACCTCGTCCAGCGTTTTGAAAACCCCGTTGTGCATATACGGCCCGGTCAGGGCGATCTCCCGCAAGGTCGGCGTGAGGAAAGCTTTCCGGTCCTTTGGGTCTTTCGTGACCAGGAACCTGCCGGGGTCTTCCTTGAGGCTTCGGTACTCCTGGTATCCGGAGACCTTGCCGACGAATCTCCGCGTCGCCGAGACCCGCGGGTCTTGCATGAGGTCCGGGTCCTCCGGCACGCCGAGGTTGTGGAACCGGTTGTCCGAGAGGTTCGGCCCATCGTGGCATCCCACGCACCCCGCCTTTCCCACGAACAGGTCGTACCCATTCTTCTGCGGCGGCGTGAGCGCCTTATCGTCCCCCTTCAGGAACCGGTCCAGCGGGGCGTTGCTCGAGAGGATCGTCCGCTGGAAGGCCGCAAGGGCCATCCCGACCCGCTCTCGCGTGATTTCGCCGCCGAAGATTTCCTGGAACGCCTGCACGTACTCGGGAACCTCCGAAAGTTCCTCCTCGAGAAAGTCCAGGTTCTGGTTCATCTCGAATGCGCTCATCATGGGAAACAGGGCCTGCTCTTCCAGGGAGCCTGCCCTGCCGTCCCAAAAGAGGGTCTTCTTGAACGCCACGTTGATGAGCGTCGGGGCGTTCCGCCAGTTCCGGGTGGTCGGGTAACTGAGCGAGATCGCCAGCCCGTCGCCGTACCCGGTTTCGGGATCGTGGCAGGTGGCGCAGCTCATCGTCCCGTCGCCGGACAGCCTGCGGTCGAAAAACAGTTTCCTTCCCAGCTCCACCTTCGCGGGGGTGGTCGGGTTTTGCGCAACCGCAGAGGGAGACGGAAGCGGAGCAAGGGCCGACGGGAAGGCGGGAAGCGGGTGCATCAGCACGAAAACAAAATACAGGAGGAGAGCGCATCTTCTGATCATTTCGCATCCCCTGATTTCTTCGCCGACGATCCGAGCTCCCGGTCGATGATTTCCTTGAACTGTTCGAACGGGCGGTTCCCTTGAAGACGAATTCCGTTGATATAGAACGTCGGCGTGTTGTAGAGGTCGAGTTCCTCCGCGAGTTTGACGTCCCGGTCGATCTCCTTCTTGTGCCGCGTGGTGTCGAGATCCCGGGTGAACCGTCCCATGTCGAGGGAAAGCTCCCGGGCATAGCGGATGAGGCTGTCGCGGCCGAGGTCCGGAGAATGTTCGCTCAGCATGGTATGCATCTCGCGGAATTTCCCCTGGTCCCGGGCGGCGAGCGCCGCCTCCGCGGAGATGAACGCGTAGTCCCTGTACCGGTAGGGATAATGCTTGATGACGAGTCTTACCTTGCCGCTGTACTCCTTGAGAATCCTCTCGACGGTCGGACCGGCCGCCTTGCAGTGCGGTCACTGGTAGTCGAGAAATTCGATGATCACCACAGGCGCGTCGGCGGGACCGATGGACGGGGAGTCCCCGATCGGTACCTTGTACCGGGTCTCCGCAGCGCCGGGAGACGGGAGGAGAAGAAACAGGAGGAAAAGGAAAAAGAAAAGGAAGCGTCCGGGTTTCCATGTGCGCATGGGATCCTCCTTTATTGCAGGGTTAGCATCGCTGGTACAAGAGACAGACATCCACCTGATCTCCGGCCTGAAAGGAGACTCGGTCCGACGGCAGGAGGGCGATGCCGTCGGCGTGGACCATCGTTTTCAGGATTCCTGTTTTCTGGTCCCCGGCCGAGCGGATCACGTATTTCCCCTCCTCCAAATCGATTTTCACCCTCAGGAACTGCACTCTCCCTTCCTTCTTTTTGACGGTTTCTTTCAGGGTTGCCCTCACGAGCGGCTTGAGAAACTCCGCCTGCCCCATCATTTTGCGCAGCGCCGGCCTCACGAAGACCTCGAACGTCACCAGGGAGGAAACCGGGTTCCCGGGCAGGGAGAAGACCGGTTTCCCGTCCCTTACGCCGAAGGCGGTGGGGCTTCCCGGCCGCATCGCCACCTTCCAGAAGATTTCCCTGACCGAGAATTCGGCAAGGGCCTCCCGGACGAGGTCCCTGTCTCCCATCGAGACGCCGGCCGTGGTGATGAGCGCGTCGGCGGAAAGCCCCTCCGCAAGTTTCTCCCGGAGGCTCGACAGGTCGTCCCGGGCGATCCCCAGGTTCGCGGCTTCCGCCCCGGCCTCCGCGAGGGCCGCCGCCAGGGAAAAGGTGTTGCTGTTGATGATGCTGCCGGGGAGGTGCGGCTCCCCCGGTTCCACCAGTTCATCCCCGGTCGACAGGACCGCCACAAGCGGACGGCGATATACGGAGAGGAGGACCTTTCCCACGGAGGCGAGCATGCTGATTTCCGGGGGACGCAGCACCGTTCCGGCAGAGAGGACCCGGTCGTTCGACCTCACGTCTTCTCCGCGGTAGCGGACATGGGCGCCGGCCTTGACCGGTACCTTGATCCGGACCCGGCCGTCGCTCTCTTCCGTCTCCTCCAAAGGGACTACCGCGTCGCCCCCATCAGGGAGGGGGGCTCCGGTCATGATTCGGACGGCGCATCCCTTCCCGACGCGGACGTTTTCGGCGCCGCCCGCAGGGTGGTATCCGACGACCTTGAGAACGGAAGGCTCTGCGCAATCCTCGGAACGGACCGCATATCCGTCCATGGCCGAATTGTCCGCGAGCGGCATGTCCCAGGGAGCGACGACGTCTTCGGCCAGCACTCTCCCCCCCGCTTTCAAAAGGGGGATCCGTTCCTTTCCCAGGGGAGAGATCCGTTCGAGGATCAGGCTCCTGGCCTCTTCAAAAGTGGGCATGCCCGGACCTCCCTCCGATGCGTCCCTCCCGGTCTTTCCTCCGGACCGTTTCGCCGGTCAGCTTTCCCTCCGCGAGACCGATGACCTGGCTTTTTAACAGGGTCTGCGGCGACGTGTCGTGCGTTGCCATGACGACGGTGGTTCCCTTTCCCGGAAGGGATGCGATGACCCCGTGTAGCATCCCGGCGGTCTCCTTGTCAACATTCCCAAAGGGTTCGTCGAGGAGGAGAACACGCGGAGAAAGGGCCAGGGCTCTTGCCAGGGCAACCCGCTGCGATTCGCCGCCGGAGAGAGCCTTCGCCTTTCTCGGTCCGAATCCCGAAAGCCCCACCATTGCCAACGAGTCTTCGACCCGTTGCCGCTGCGGGGGGCCTTTGATCCCCCGGATCCGCAGGCCGAAGGCGATATTTGCGAAAACGGTTTCGTCGAACAGGTAGGGGGACTGGTGGAGCAGGGTCACCTCGTTCCGCAACCTGCCGAGGGTGGATTGCTTTCCGTCTACTTCCCTCCCCGCATACTCGATTGTCCCGGACGATGGCGCCGCGAGAAAGGCGAGGATGTTGAGAAGGGTGCTTTTGCCGGAGCCGTTGGGGCCGGCGAGAAGATACGTCGTTCCCTCGAAAATCGCCAGGGCGGGAATATCCAGCGCAACGGACCCGTTGTAGCGCTTCGTCACGGACGAGAGTGTGTACAACGGCGTCATGCTGCTACCTCTGCTGGAAAAGCGTAAGAAAGATGTTGGTGAGCAAGGCAACCGTCATGAGGAGGATTCCCAGCGCCACGCCGAACGCAAACTCTCCCTTGCTGGTCTCCAGGGCGATGGCAGTCGTCATCGTCCGGGTGTAACCGCGAATGTTCCCCCCGAGCATCATCGCGACCCCGACCTCGGAAATGACCCGGCCGAAGCCGGCGATCACCGCCGCCAGGATGCCGAAGCGGATCTCGGAGACGAACTTCATCGTGCTTCGCAGTCGTCCCGCCCCGAGGGTAAGGGCCGTCGCGAGAATCCTGCGGTCGGCACCCTTTGCCGAGTTGAGGCTGTAATTGGCCACGATCGGGGTGATGAGGATCGTGCCGCCGATGACCATGGCGTCCGGGGTGAACAGGAGTCCGAAGTGTCCCAGCGGCCCCTGGCGGCTCAGGAATCCGTAGACAAGGAGGCCCACCAGCACCGTGGGGACGGCGATGAGGGTATTCAGAATGGTGAGGACCATCCGCTTGAACGCGAACTCGGACATCCCGGCGGCAAGGCCTAAGGGGATACCCAAAAGCGATGCGAAGAGGATCGACCAGGCAGATACGTGGATCGAAGTCCAGGCGGCGTGGAATACGTCGGCGTCGAGGGAGAGGATCAACCTCATGGCGGTTCCTACGGATGCAAGGAGAAAATCCAATGTCCTCTCCTACCGCGCGTCGGGGAAGAACAGGGGCTCGCCGTCGATTCGATAGCCTGCGATAATCTTCTGCCCCTCCTGCCCCGTGACGAACTCGATGAATTTCATCGCGAGCCCGTATTTTGCGTGGGGATGTTTCCGGGGACTGACGGCAATTACGCCGTACGGGTTCCGAAGGGTTTCCTCCCCCTGGTAAAGGACGACGAGGTCGGTATTCTTCTTGTACGCGATATACGTCCCCCGATCGGAAAGGGTATATCCTCTTTTTTGGGTTGCCATATTGATTACCTCCCCCATGCCCATGCCGGCCTCCATGTACCAGTTCCCTCCTGGCCGCACTCCGGCGGTCCGCCAGAGTTCCTTTTCCTTCTGATGGGTCCCCGATTCGTCTCCCCGGGATACGAAGGGGATCTTTTTCGCCGCGATGGTTCCCAGCATCTCCGCGGCGCTCTTCGCCCCGGCGATCCCCGCGGGGTCGCCGGGGGGTCCAAGGAGAACGAAGTCGTTGTACATGACGTCCCTGCGATCCACGCCGAAACCGTCCGCAACGAACTTCTCCTCGAGCTTCCGGGCGTGGACGAACACCACGTCCACGTCACCGGCCTCTCCGAGTTTCAGGGCCTTACCGGTCCCCACGGCGATGACGTCGACCTTGCAGCGGCACTGCCGTTCGAAGGGCGGAAGAAGAACGTGGAGAAGCCCGGAATTCTCCGTGGATGTCGTCGTCGACATCCGCAACCGCTCTTCCCCATCGGCGGAGGTTGTCGCGAGGAGAACGGCAGCGAGAACCAATAGGATGCTCTTTCGGAAACGTACCGGATTCCCTGCGCCATCCATATTCTCCCCCCCCTTGTCGTTTCCTCACTATCCCGCGACCCCCAGGAGGATGCTCGATGCCTTGATGGCGGCACAGGCGTGTTCGCCTTCCTTGAGGTTCAGTCTCTTCAGGCTCTCCTCGGTGATGACGGCCGTCAACGTGTTTCCTCCTCCCAGCGCTACGCTCACGTCTGTGTTCACCGGCCCCTCCACGATTCGGGTCACGTTGCCGCACAGGACGTTCCGAGCGCTGATCCTCGAACGGTGGAGGTCCCTGCCGAGGATGACCGAGCTCGCCTTGATGATGGCGTGCGCTTCCTGCCCTTCTCCAAGACCCAGCTCGTCTGCGCTTTCGTTGGTGATGACCGAAGTGATGATGTCGCCGCCTTTGAGTCCAAGTGTCACTTCCGCGTTGACGGCTCCCTTCCTTACCCTTTTGACGATACCCACGAAGACGTTTCTCGCACTGACTCTCATGGAGATCCTCCTCAACAACAGGAAAAAACGGTCCGGGTCGTCGATGGTTCCCGCGATGTTTTTTAAAAAACGATGATGCTCCCGTTCCAGGACCCGATACTTCCTGATGAACTCCTTTCCTTCCTTGGTGAGAACGGTACCGCCACCCCCCTTCCCGCCGGTCTTCCGCAGAACGAGGGGCATCTCCGAGAGGTTATTGATGGCATGGAAAATCCCCCATGCCGTTTTGTAGCTGATTCCCGCCGCCTTTGCCGCTTTCGAGATCGAGCCGTGCTCGTCGATCTTCTGCAGCAGTTCGATCCTGTCGCTTCCCAGAAAGAGGCCGCCGGGCTTGTGGAGCCAGACCGATCCCGAGAGCTCCACCACGTTCTTCCCCTTCATGGGGACCCCGTTCCTCCCCCGCTTTCCGTTTCGATGGATTCGCATTGATTTATTTGATAATGAAACCTTATTTTATAGAGGCGCTATATATCTAAGTAAATAACGCTTCTTCATGATATTGGCAAGAAATAATTCTCCCTTGACAAGATATTTCGCAGCTATATTATTAGAACATTGTGTCATTCCTGTTTTTGAGTATACCGAAATCCTGAATTAGGTTTCGCTTGTTTATCTTGCTCTTATAAAATAATAAAACAGTTTTTCCGAGGTCCTGGATCTGGGGGAACAGAAGGTTTTTTTCGTTGCGGGCCCTGAACTTTCATGAGGAGGTGCGGTCCATGAGAATTTCGCGGAGGGATTTTCTCAAGTTCACCGGCGGCGGCCTGGCGGCTTCCAGCCTCGGCCTTGCCCTTGCCCCTGTCGAGGCGCGGGCCGAGGGCCTGTCCATCCAGTACGCCAAGGAGACGACCACGATCTGTCCCTACTGCGCGGTCGGGTGCGGAATCATTGTCCACACGCTGAACGGGACCGTCATCAACACGGAAGGGGATCCCGATCATCCGATCAACGGGGGCACGCTCTGTTCCAAGGGCAGCTCCCTCTTCCAGCTCCGGGATAACCAGACCAGGATAACCAAGCCTCGGTATCGCGCCCCGGGGGGAAAGGATTGGAAGGAGGTCGAATGGGACTGGGCCCTCGACCAGATCGCGGAAAGGGTCAAGAAGACCCGCGATGCCACGTTCCTTACGAAGAATGCAAAGGGAGAGATTGTCAACCGGACCGATGCCCTGGCCTCGGTGGGCAGTGCGGCCCTCGACAACGAGGAGTGTTACCTGTTGCAAAAGCTCCTTCGAAGCTGGGGGCTTGTCTACATCGAACACCAGGCCCGCATATGACACTCCGCCACGGTCGCCAGTCTGGCGGCCACATTCGGGCGGGGTGCCATGACAAACCACTGGATCGACATCCGCAACTCCGACGTGATCCTGATCATGGGCTCCAACGCGGCGGAAAACCACCCCATCTCCTTCAAGTTCGTCCTCGAGGCGAAGGGTCGCGGCGCCAAGGTCCTGAGCGTCGACCCCCGGTTCACCCGGACGTCCGCCAGGGCGGATGTGTACGCTCCCCTGCGCTCGGGAACCGATATCGCCTTTCTCGGGGGGATGATCAAGTACATTCTCGACAACAAGCTCTATCATGAGGAGTACCTCCGGCTTCACACCAACGCCCCGTTCCTGGTGAACCCTGATTTCAAGATGCCGGGAGAACTCGATGGGGTCTTCTCGGGATACGACCCGAAAACGAGAAAATACGACAAGTCGACGTGGAGTTTCCAAAAGGACGACAAGGGGATTCCCCGGCAAGATCCCTCCCTGAAGGATCCCCAGTGCGTGCTGCAGCTTCTGAAAAAGCACTATTCCCGCTACACGCTTGAAACCGTGTCCAGTATCACGGGAACCAAAGAGGACAAATTGAAACAGATCTACGAGATCTACGCCTCGTCCGGAAAACCGGGGGGTGCGGCGACCATCATGTATGCCATGGGCTGGACCCAGCACACCGTGGGGACGCAGAACATCCGAACCATGGCGATGATCCAGCTTCTTTTGGGGAACATGGGCGTGGCCGGCGGCGGCGTCAACGCGCTGCGCGGCGAGTCCAACGTGCAGGGATCGACGGATCACTGCCTTCTGTTCCACATCCTGCCCGGGTACCTGCCCACGCCGAAGGCGAGTTGGACGAACCTGGCAACCTACGTGGAGAAGAGCACGCCGAAAACCAGCGATCCGGAAAGCGCGAATTGGTGGTCGAACCGGGACAAGTACATCGTATCGCTGCTCAAGGCGTTCTACGGAGGAAACGTCTCCAAGGAGGACGACTTCGGATACGGGCTCCTGCCCAAGCTCGACGACGGGATGAACGCCTCGTGGCTGGTATTGTTCGACAAGATGTACGCGGGCAAGATCAAGGGATTTTTCGCCTGGGGCCAGAACCCGGCCTGCTCGGGTTCCAACGCCGGAAAAGTCCGGAAAGCGATGGAAAAACTGGAATGGATGGTGGCGGTAAACCTCTTCGACAACGAAACGGCGTCCTTCTGGAAGGGGCCCGGGGTCGACCCCGCGACGGTCAATACCGAGGTCTTCTTCCTTCCCGCGGCCGCCTCCTTCGAAAAGGAGGGGAGCATAACCAACTCGGGACGCTGGGCGCAGTGGCGCTACCGGGCAGTGAACCCCCTCGGGAAATCCCAGCCGGACTCGGAGATCATGAACGACCTGCACCAAAGGGTAAGGAAACTCTACGCGAAGGGAGGCGGCGCCTACCCGGATCCGATCCTCAAAACGACCTGGGACTACGGGTTCAAGCGGGCCGATGGATCCATCGGAAGCATCGACGTCCATGCCGTCGCAAAAGAGATCAACGGCTATTTCCTGGAAGACAAGGAGATCAAGGACAAACAGTTCAAGAAGGGAGACCTGGTCCCCTCGTTCGCGTTCCTCCAGGCCGATGGGTCCACCTCATCGGGGAACTGGCTGTACTGCAACAGTTACACGGACAAAGGCAATATGCTGGCACGCAGGAGCAAGAGCGACCCGTCCGGCATCGGCCTGTATCCCGAATGGTCCTGGTGCTGGCCGGTCAACCGCAGGATCCTCTACAACCGGGCCTCCGTCGACGCCGACGGCAAACCGTGGAACCTGAAGCGCCCCGTCATCTGGTGGACCGGGGAGGCGACGAAGTGGAAGGGGGACGTCCCCGACGGGGGCTGGCCTCCCCTCGCCAGCGGCAAAGGGAAAAAATCCTTCATCATGCTTCCCGACGGAGTCGGCTCCGTCTTCTCCGCGAAGATGGCCGAGGGCCCTTTCCCCGAACACTACGAGCCGCTCGAATGCCCGATTCAGGAGAACGTTTTGTCCAAACAGAGGGTCAATCCGGTCTCGAAACTGTTCCATGAAGCGGGGAAGGTCCCCGAAGACGTCTTCGCCAGCTGCGACACGCGATATCCGTACGTGGCCACGACGTACCGGGTCACCGAACATTGGCAGACCGGCGTCATGTCCCGCCACATGCCCTGGCTTTTGGAATTGCAGCCGAGGCAGTTCGTGGAAATGAGCGTGGAACTGGCCCGGGAGAAAGGGATAGCAAACGGGGCCGTCGTGAAAGTCTCCTCGGCAAGAGGGGAAATCCAGGCCGTGGCTATCGTCACCCGCCGCTTCCAGCCGTTCAAGGTGGCCAACACCACGATCCACCAGATAGGCCTCCCCTGGTGCTACGGTTGGATTACGCCGGGTGCCGGCGACTCCGCAAATCTCCTCACGCCGACCGTCGGGGACGCCAACACGATGATTCCGGAGACCAAGGCGTTCATGGTCAATATTCAAAAGGGAAGGGGGTGAGGGGAGATGGCCCAGCTACGGATGGGATTTCTTGTCGATACCACGCGCTGTATCGGCTGCCGGTCCTGCCAGGTGGCCTGCAAGGAATGGAACAAGCTGGAGGCCGATAAAACCTTCCAGGCGGGGAGTTATGAAAATCCGCCGGACTTGACGCCGAACCTGTACAACCGGATAAAGTTTGTCGAAAAGACGAACGGAGACGGAGACGTCCGGTGGCTCTTCATGAACGAGCGGTGCGTGCACTGCGGGGACGCCGGATGCATGAAAGTCTGCCCCGCTCCCGGCGCCCTCTACCGGACAAAGGACGGAATCGTCGGGTTCGACAAGGAGAAATGCATCGGCTGCATGTACTGCGTTTACGCATGTCCCTTCAATGTCCCCCGGTACGGGGAGGACAAGAAAGTCTCCAAGTGCCATCTGTGTCTGGACAGGATCGGGGCGGGGATGACGCCGGCCTGCGCGAAGGCCTGCCCGACGCAGACGCTCCAGTACGGCGGGAGGAGCACGCTGATCGCAAGCGCGAAAGCGGCGGGGAAAACATTGTACGGGGAAAATGACCTGGAGGGTCTCGGGGTGTTGTACGCGCTGGCCGACGCGCCGGGGGCATACGGACTTCCGGAATCCCCGTCGATCCCGACGTCCATATTCTTATGGAAGGACGTGATCAAACCTCTGGGAATCCTGGGATTCTGGGGAAGCGTGGCGGGGGTGCTCCTGCACTACGTGACGTTTGGCCCCCGGAAGCTGGAGGAGGAGGAGAATCAGGGAAAAGGAGGGTCTCCCCATGCCTAAGTACGTGGAACGCTTCAACACGGCGGAGCGCGTGCTCCACTGGTTCGTCACCCTTTCGTTCTTCACTCTCCTATTCTCGGGGCTGGGGCTTTTCGCGAGGGTCTTCCACGAATACTTCAACCTCTTCGGAGGCGGCGAAGGGGCGATCCTCGTCCACAAGTACGCCGGCGTGGTCTTCTTCGTCAGCTCCCTTCTGCTCTTCCTGAACCATTACAAGGAAATGATCACCTTCGATGAGGATGACCGCACATGGTTCCGTCAGCTGGGAGGGTATCTGTCGAAGGATCCCGAGCACATCGAGAGCGGCAAGTTCAACGCCGGGCAGAAGGTGTTCGGGATCTTCATGGGAATCGCGACGCTCCTGCTCGGCATCACCGGAATCATCAACTGGTTTCCGCTTTCCTTCCCCCGCGGCATCGTCCAGTTCTCCCTGATGCTCCACGGCCTGTTGTTCGTCCTGTTCATCATGATCGTGATCGTGCATGCCTACCTGACGACCATCGGCAACCCGGGGACTCTCGAGGGGATGCTCTACGGGAACGTGCGGAAGATCTGGGCCAGGATGCACCACCCCAAATGGCACAAGGAAGTCTCGGGAAAGTGACGGGATGGAGAGACCCGGGTTGGGGGAAGGAATGCCGCAGACCGTGAAGAAACTGGAATATCTGGACAAGGCGTCGCGGGAGCACCCGGAGTACCGGGAGATCCTTTCCGTATTTCAGGGCCTTTTCTCGTTCATCCAGGGGCGGGAAGGGGATACGGGGATCGCCTTCGAGGTCCTCGTCCATCTCCGGAAGGAAAGGACGCAGGGAGGATTTCCGCTGATCGCCCAGGAGAGCATCCGCGCGGACCGGGAAAAAGCCGTTTCCTTTCTCTGCGGAGTCGTCGACGTCATGCGCAAGGTGGGACGGGAGGGAAAGGAGGATCTCGGACGGATCGACCGGTCCCTTCGGGAGAACGGACTGGATCTTCCGGGGCTGTTCGCGGCCTGTCTCGCCAGGGATCGAGGCGTCATCGACGAGGCGGCGCGCGCAATTTCGGTCCCCCCTCCCCTTCTGGCGTTCCTGATCGAGATTCCCGTGAAAACCGCCCTGGAGAGGTTTGCGGAGTCGGTGGATCCGTCGGAGATCGAGGGATGGGAAGAGGGGTACTGCCCGGTCTGCGGTGGAAGGGCGGGGATGGACGAGCTCGTGGGGGAGGAGGGCCGGCGGCTCCTCTCCTGCTCCGCATGTTTTTTCCGATGGCCGTTCAAGCGGTTGAAGTGCCCGTATTGCGGGAACGAGGACCCGGAATCCCTGTCCTATTTCACGGCCGGGGAGGAACCGACTCGGGTCGGTATCTGCCGGAAATGCAGCCGTTACATCAAGACGCGGGACTCGCGGAAGGGGAACGCCGATGTGCCCCTCGAAGTGGAGGATCTGACCACCATGCATCTCGACCTGCTCGCAGGAAAGGAAGGGTTCGAGAGGGGGAAATGAAGCGCGAAACCGAAACGAAGGCCGGGGAGTACGGAAGGGAGAACTTGCGTTTCGACGGCCGGCGGCTTTGCGCCTTCGAGCATGCTCCGGTGCGGGAGTTTCCCCTCCCCTTGCACGTCAACGGCGTCGAGCTGGCGACCCTCATCGCGTCCCCCCACGACCTGCATTTTCTGGTGGCGGGGTTCCTGCGGTTGCAGGGCCTGGTGGAACGGCTCGAGGACCTCCAGGTCGTAAGCATCTGCCCGGACTCCGGAGTGGCCCATGTGCGGATCCGGGGGGAGGTGCCCGAGCGGCTCAAGCCGACGCTGACCTCCGGCTGCGGGTCGGGGATCACCTTCCACCTCCCTAGGCCGGGAGCTTCTTCTCCCGGAAAGGGATCCCCCGAAAGGGAGAATGCCTGCCGAACCTTCCCCGTCGAAGCCGTCTTCGCGATGATGGAGAACCTCTCCCGGAAGGCGGAGAAGTACCGGGAACACGGGGGGATCCACTCGGCGGCGGTGGGGGAAGGGGCGACGCTCCTCCTCTACGCGGAGGACCTCGGCCGCCACAACACGCTCGACCGGATCGCCGGCGAAGCGCTTCTCAAGGGGATCGACCTCGGAGGGAAGATCCTCGTCACCTCCGGGAGGGTCTCCTCCGAGATGGCGGCGAAAGGGGCATCCCTGGGAATCGCCCTCATCGCCTCGCGTACCTCCCCCACCGATCTGGCGGTCCGCATCTGCGAGGAGGCAGGCATCACCTTGCTCGGTTATGTCCGCGGGCGCCGGTTCAACGTGTACTCGCACCCCTTTCGGATCTCCGTCCCTTTCTCCTGCGAAAGGATCGAGGGAGTAACTGGCGTCATCCTCGCCGGTGGCACGTCGAGCCGGATGGGGAGCAACAAGGCGCTGCTGCCCTATCAGGGCGGCCGTTTCATCGAGTCCATCTATCGGAAAGTGGCGGACCTTTTTGAGGATGTCCTGGTGGTTACCAATACGCCGGAGCTCTTCGGTTTCCTCCCCTGCCGCAAGGTGCCCGATATCTACCCCGGCATGGGGAGCCTGGCAGGGATTCACGCTGGTCTCCACCACAGCAAGACCGGGCATATTCTCGTGGTCGGTTGCGACATGCCCTACCTCAATGGAGAACTGGTGCGGTACCTGGCGTCCGGCAAGGAAGGGTACGACGTGGTGATCCCCGAGACCGGTCGCGGCCCCGAACCGCTGCACGCCGTCTACGGAAAGGGTGCCCTGGGGGCGATCGAGGAGGCGCTGAAGACAGGGGATCGGAAAATCGTTTCCTTCTTCGAAAAGGTGAAGGTCCGGAAAGTGGCGGAGCCGGAGGTGGAGCGATTCGATCCTTCGCTGCGCTCGTTCCGAAACATCAACACTCCCGAAGACTACTTCCACTTCCGGGAAAGCGAGAAAGACGGACCCGTAAGCAAAGCGGGAACTCCGGAAGACCATGAACGCGCGGGCCGGTAGCTTTCATCGGCCGAACGGACTGGTCGACCCCTACGGCCGGAAGATCAACTATCTGCGTATCTCGGTGACCGACCACTGCAACCTGCGCTGCCGATACTGCGTCCCGGGGAAGCCCCGTCGCCAGGACAGGGAGGGCGAGCCGCTCTCATACAAGGACCTCTTCCGCATCAGCCGGTCGGCGGTCTCCCTGGGGATCGAAAAGATCCGGGTTACCGGCGGAGAGCCGCTCCTGCGTCCCGGGATCACCGGTTTCCTGTCCCGCCTCGGCGGGATCCCGGGTCTCCGGAATCTGGTCGTGACCACCAACGGCGTGAACCTGGAAAAGATGGCCGAGGGGCTTGCCGCCGCCGGTGTCCGGGGGATCAACATCAGCTGCGATTCTCTGCGGCCGGGCGTGTACGCAAGGATCACCCGGGGAGGGGATGCGAGGCGCGTTTTCGCGGGGATCGCCGCCGCCGAAAAGGCGGGGTTTCCTTCCCTCAAGATCAACGTCGTGGTGATGCGCGGGGTGAACTGCGAGGAGATCCCCGATTTCGCGGCCCTTACCCTCGAGAAGCCGTACGCGGTACGCTTCATCGAGTACATGCCGACGACCGGCGCGCGGGAGAGGGCTCCCCTGCTGGTGACCGGCTCGGAGATCGTGGCCCGGATCGCGAAACGGTTCCGCTTGTCGCGGCTTACCGGGGAGGACCAGGGCGGTCCCGCCAGACGCTACAAGATTCCGGGAGCCGCGGGAACGATCGGTCTCATCACCCCGCTCTCCTGCAGTTTCTGTGTCGAATGCAGCCGGATCCGCGTCTCCGCCGCCGGGATCGCACGGAGCTGCCTGTTTTCCGCCGAGGGGATGGACCTTCGGCCGGTCCTGGCATCCGGCGACGACGCCCGCCTCGAGGAAACGTTGCAGGGAATCGTTTCCCGCAAGCCAGCGGGACACGCCCTGTCCCTCGAAGGGTCTGCCCGTCTTCCCTTTCCCATGTCCCAAATGGGCGGATAGGCGGCAAGGCGGAAGATGCGCGTCCGGGCAGTCTCGTTCATTGCGAAATCGGGCACGGGAAAGACGACCCTGCTGGAAAAGGTGATCGCGGAGCTGAAGAAGCGCGGGTACCGGGTCGGGGTCGTAAAGCATGACGCCCACCGGTTCGACATCGACCATCCCGGAAAGGACAGCCACCGGCTTACCGCTGCCGGCGCCGACACCATGCTGATTACCTCCCCCGAGAAGCTCGCGATGGTCAAGAAGCATACCCTGGCCCCTCCGCTCGAGGAAGTCCTCGAGAACTACCTTCCGGACATGGACATCGTCCTGACGGAAGGGTTCCGGAAAAGCGACCTTCCGAAGATCGAGGTCCACCGGAGAGGACGGAGCTCCGACCTCCTCTGCCGGGGGGCGCAGAACGACCCGAAACTTCTCGCCGTGGTGAGCGACGAGGCGCTCGACCTGGACGTCCCGGTGCTGGACCTCAACGATGCAGTCGCAGTCGCCGATTTCATCGTGAAGACGTTTCTCTCCCCACCGGGGTGAGCTGGGATCCGGTTCGGGTTCACGGGAAAGGCTCCTCGGAGAACCGGTCACCATGGCGAGGGTCGGGGGATAGGGAGGCCGATCGATGAATGGCACAGTCGTGGCCGTATGCATAAGCGGAAAGAAGGGGGAGCGGAAGAATCCGGCGGATTCGGCACAGCTGCGGGAGAACCACGGCATTGTCGGTGACGCCCACGCGGGGGAAGGAGACCGCCAGGTGAGCCTCCTCGCCGAGGAAAGCATCCGGAAGATGCGGGCGCTGGGGCTCGATGTGGGGCCAGGAGATTTCGCCGAAAACATCACCACGCGGGGAGTGGAACTTGCGGCCCTGCCGATCGGGACAAGGTTGGCGGTGGGCGAGGCGGTCCTCCGGGTGACGAAGATCGGGAAGGAGTGCCACGACCGCTGCGCCATCTACTACCAGGCGGGCGATTGCGTCATGCCGCGGGAGGGAATCTTCGCGGTCGTGCTCCGGGGCGGGACCGTGAGGGCGAGCGACACGGTTGTGGTGGGCGACCCCGCGCCCACGGGACCCTCTTCCGGCTGAGCTCTTCCTCCTCCCGTATCAGGGGGCGGGGGGAGGGGCACATTCGCTTTCATCCCCCTGGATCTTCTCCACGGCGTGGGAGACCGCGTCCCACACCGCCTCCAGGTTTTCCACCGCTCCCTTCGGGCTGCCGGGCAGGTTGATGATGAGCGACCGTTTCCGCACCCCGGCGAAAGCGCGCGACAGGATCGCCATCGGGGTCTTCTCCAGACTCTTGCTTCGCATCCGCTCCCCAATACCCGGGATCGTCCGTTCCACGACCTTCAACGTCGCTTCGGGGGTGACGTCCCTCGGAGACACCCCGGTTCCGCCGGTGGTGAGGATGAGATCCAATTCCTCCCCGTCGGCCCATTCCCGGAGCACGGCGGCGATCTGTTCCTCTTCGTCCGGGACGATCTCGAGGCGTCCCGTCTTCACCCCGCGCTCCTCCAGGAAGCGCCGAAGCGAGGGGCCGCTCGCGTCCTCGCGCTCCCCGCGGGAGCTCCGGTCGCTCACCGTAAGAATCCCCGCCCTCATCGGCTTCCCTTCCTGCGGTACGTTCCGCTCTTTCCGCCTTCCTTGTGCAGAAGGGCTACCTCCCGGATCGTGATCCCCCTGTCCATGCTCTTGCACATGTCGTAGATGGTCAGCGCCGCGATCGACGCTGCGGCCATCGCCTCCATTTCGACGCCGGTGCGGTCGAACGCCTTGACGGACGCCTTCACGTGGATCAACCCGGTTTCCGGGTCGGGGTCGAACTCGACGGACACCGCCTGGAGGGCGAGAGGGTGGGATAGGGGGATCAGCTCGGGCGTCTTTTTTGCTGCCGCGATCCCCGCGAGGCGGGCGACGGCCAGGACATCCCCCTTGGCCGCCTTTCCTTCCAGGATCGTCGCCACGGTCTTAGGCTTCATGTTTACAGTTGCGCCCGCCGTGGCGACTCGCAATGTCGGCTCCTTGCCGCTTACGTCCACCATCACCGCACGGCCCTTGGCATCGAAATGGGTGAAGCTCATCGATCGCCTCGCTTTACGTCCGGGGGGCTCCATCCGTTCTTCCGACCTCGCCGATTTTCTCGATCTTCATATTCGCATCTTCAAGGGCCGCAAACCAGTATTGATCCGGGCACCCCTGTCGGATACTCCCATCTTCCGGCAGACCTCCGTTACTGGCGTCCCTGTCTCACCTTTCCGCAGCGCCAAGGCGATCTGCTCCTCTGAACCTTCTCCCCGCAACACCCCCTTTTTCACCCAGGGAAAAGCGTTTCCTTGCGAGGGGTTGCCGGATATCCCCTAAGGGTAGATCCGCTTCACGACCTTTCCCAGCGACAGTCCCTGGACGATGATCGAGAACACCACCGTGATGTAGGTCATGACCAGGATGACGTCCCGCTGCGGGCCGATGGGCAGGGAGAGCGCCAGCGCCACCGAAATGCCGCCGCGCAGCCCTCCCCAGGTCAGGATCCGGACGGCTCCGGGGCTGAAGCGCCGGAACGGCCGCAGCGCGCCGACCGTCAGCCCGACGCTGATCCACCGGGCCAGCAGGGTGACCCCTATCCCCGCGATCCCGGCGATGACGTACGCCTGGTTGAACGGGATCACCTGGATCTCCAGCCCGATCAGCAGGAACAACACGGCGGTAAGGATCCCGTCGACCAGTTCCCAGAACGCGTCGAGGTGTTCGCGGGTCAGGTCGGACATCGCGAAGGCCCGCCCCCGGTTCCCGATGAGGAGACCTGCCACGACGATCGCGATCGGGCCCGACGTATGCACTCTGTCTGCCAACGTGTACCCCCCCATGACGAGGGCCAGCGTGATGATTACCTCGACCTGGTAGTTGTTGACCTCCTTGAGCATCCGGTACGCCAGAAAACCGAAGAGCAGGCCGAGCGCCGCGCCGCCCACCGTTTCCGTGAGAAACAGGGAAAAGGCCTTCTGGACGGTGACATCGACCCTTCCCCCGGACAGTTCGAGGAGGATCACGAAAACGACCACGCCGATCCCGTCGTTGAACAGGGATTCGCCGGCGATCTTGGTTTCCAGGCTCTTCGGGATCCCGACGGTTTTTAAAATCCCGAGGACGGCCACCGGATCGGTGGGTGAGATGAGGGCGCCGAAGAGCAGGCAGTGGAGGAAGGGGATCGGTATGCCCAGGGCCTTGAGGAGCAGCCAGGAGAACCCCCCGACGAGGAACGTCGAGGCCATCACGCCTACCGTCGCCAGCAGCGCGACAACCCATTTCTGCCCCGACAGCTCCTCCAGCTTGATATGCAAGGCCCCGGCGAACAGCAGGAAGGACAGCATCCCGTGGAGAAGCGCCTTGTTGAAGTCGATCCCCCCCAGGATTTCGGCCGACTGTCTCTGGATCGCCCCCAGTCCGAACATCCCCATCGCTACGATCCCGAGCGAAACCAGCATGGAGATGACCATCACGCCGATGGTGGTGGGGAGCCCGATGGTACGGTAATTGACGTAGCTGAAGAGCGCCGTGAGGACGATCAGGATGGCCGCGATCTCGAACAGTCCCATGTGCCTTAGGTTTCCTCCGTTTCCCGATTCCGGCAACCTACCTTCGCCCCTTGTTGTACCATCAGAGCATGATCGCGGGCCACATCATTACCCGGGGAGCCATCGTACGGCGGTTGTTCCGAGTTGCTCCCGGCGCCTCCTGGGCCAGCGCATCGTGCGATCGCCCGTACCATACCTTTCTACCGGATTCCCACTTCCTATGATGGCGAACACAAGGCGTATCAAAAAGGGGCACCGACCACCACGGCGCCCCTTCCTTTCGTTCATTCGCAGTCAAGTGCTTTATCCGGCTTTCGCTAAGGGCGTTGTTTGCACGGGTTTTGCGTTTCGTTCCAAAAAATGGGGAGGGGACAGTTTCCTCCCTCCCCATTCCCGGCGATCCGTTACCGTTGCTGCAGCATCTCGTACGCGCGGTACTTGATCGCCTTCTGAGCGGCCTTGGCCGGCTCCGAGTTCATGTCCTCCATCTCGTCGAGGGTGTCTTTATATCGGTTCGCATGGTCCATCTCGGCGCGGACCGCGGGCGACGCCGGGGCCGCAGCCAGTCCGTTCACCGCCTTGCCGAGCATCTCCTTCGCCTCCTCCTTTTTCCCCTGGTCGGCCAGCCGTGCGGCTTCCTGCACCAGCACGCTGGACTCCGCCACCGCCTTTTTCTCCTGCACCGACCGGTCGAACCCCTCGCGATGGATGCGCTCGTCCCGAACGAGTTCGAGGGAAACAGCCTGCACGGAAGGCGTGACCATCTTCGAAGTCACCGGGTCGCGGTACCGCAGCGCCACCTCGCCCACTTCCCGCAGCCCGGGTCGTTCTCCGGCCACGTTCAGGTTGGCAAAGACGGTCCGACGCTCGCCCGCGGAAAGATCGCCCAGACGGATGATGTAGGAGTCGCCGTCGCGCCGCCAGTCGCGCCCGACCACGGATCCGAAGCGGCAGTCCCTCTTGAGCCGAATGATGATCTCGACCTCGGACGCGGCCGTCCGCGACGCGGTGTGAAACTCGGAGGCAAGCGCCGCAACGATCCGCTCGGGATCGCCGAGGTAGCGATAATTCCCGCCGCCGCCGCCCGCGACCATCGTCATCAGCTCCTCATCGAAATGGTTGCCGACTCCGAACGTGGAGACCGAGATCCCCTTTTCCGACATGACCGCCGCCC
Organism: Candidatus Limnocylindria bacterium; assembly: GCA_035464915.1. Lineage (GTDB taxonomy): Bacteria > Desulfobacterota > Deferrimicrobia > Deferrimicrobiales > Deferrimicrobiaceae > CSP1-8. The sequence continues at coordinate 974 of DATHRT010000107.1, read as the reverse complement.
GCTCCCGCAGGTCGCCGCGGTTGGTCACCCCACGGTTGGCCAGCCCGTCCGAAAGGAGAAGGACGCGGTTCAAGGTTCCCCTGCGTCGCCCGCATTTCGCCTGCCGGTACCCTTCTTCCAGCCCGCCGGAAAGGAAGGTCGCGCCGCCCGGATACAACCCGGAGATGATCCGGTGGAGTTTCGTCCGGTCCCGGCCCACGGGGCGCGACCGCCAAGGGATCTGCACACGATGGTCGTAGGCCACGATGGAGAGGATATCGTCCGGCTCCAGCATGTCCACGAGCTGATGGGCGGCCGTCTTGACGAAGTCGAGCTTGCGCGCCTCCGACATCGATCCGCTTCGGTCGATTACGAGGGAGAGGTTCAGCCTGGGCCTGTCGGTAAGGACCTCCGGGGCATCGGGGGCGACCACCTGAATCTGAATCGTCCCGTCGCCGGGCCCGGGGATGAGCACCGTCCGGTTCTCCGACCGGACGTCTAGCGTGAGGGGAGCCGCCGTGGCGCACGCTGCGCAGAGAACCAGGGTCGCCAGCGACCATGCCAGCGTTCCGATCGTTTTGCCGATCCGCGTCGTTTCCATGATGATCCTCCGTTTCGGACGAGATGAATTTTCCGTTTCTGCCCCATATACCCGGCTCGGCCGGTTTTTATTCCCGTTCCATCGCTTTTTTTCCGGCGGGAATATTTTCGCCGCTCGTGTGGTATAGAGAGTGAGGGATGGGCGCGGACCTCGACGGGGAAAAGGACGAAAGCCTTGCCGCGCAGGCGGCAGGGGGCGACCGGCGCGCTTTTGATGCGCTTGTGACCCGCCACCGGCAGGCGGTCTACCGCCTTTGCTGGGCGGCGACGGGAAACCATGCCGACGCCGACGATGCGGCACAGGAGACGTTCGTGCGGGTGTTTCGGTCGCTGCCATCCTACGATCCGGCGAGGCCGTTCGGCCCGTGGCTTCGGAAGATCGCGTGGAACTGCGG
>DATHRT010000106.1:0-15049 GCA_035464915.1 Candidatus Limnocylindria bacterium | reverse complement strand
GCGTCGGGCGCCTCCGGTCCGGATCGCTTCGGCGATGTGCCAGGCGATCGCCTCCCCCTCCCGGTCCGGGTCGGGAGCCAGATAGACCGTCTTCACCGATCGGGATGCGTCCAGAATCTCGGAGAGGATTTTTTTCCGGTCCCGGATGACGATATAGTGGGGAGCAAATCCCTGTTCGAGATCCACCCCCAGCCGGCTTTTCGGGAGGTCCATCACGTGCCCCATGGACGGCAGGACCTGGTACCCTCTCCCGAGACTCTTTTTTATCGTCCTGGCCTTTGCCGGGGATTCGACGATGATGAGCGACTTGGCCATTCTTCCTCCTGGCAGACCTCCTACGCGCGACCGCGTGCGGGTCTCCCCGAAATCGACATCTGTTTATAATAATCCCCCCTCCGCTTTTCAAGCAATTTTCTGAACTCCATGTCGAGGAGACGGGGAAGCAGTTCCGGCACGGAGACGTCGAGGGAAACGGCGATTTCGTTCACTTGCCGCTCCGAGGACAGAAACCCGAGGATGCGTCGCTCGAGATCGTCCTTTGCCATTTCCTCACCGCCGACCGCACCGGGAGAGAGGCACCCCCCTTCCCCCCAGCCAACGGCCCGGAGCACGTCCGGTGCCCCGGTAACGATTGTGGCCCCCTCCTGCAGGAGGCGGTTGCTCCCCTCCGTGTGGGGGAATGCCGGGTTTCCCGGAACGGCCATGACCTCCCTTCCCTGTTCAAGGGCAAACCGCGCGGTAATGAGCGCTCCGCTTCTCGCCGGCGCCTCCGCCACCACTACCGCTCTCGCCATCCCGCTGATGAGCCGGTTCCTCGCCGGGAACCGGCGAGGCAGGGGCAGGGCTCCGGGGGGAAATTCGGAGACGACCGCCCCCCTGCCGAGTATGGTTTCCCTCAGTCGCCCGGCCTCGGGGGGATACAGAACATCCACGCCGCAGCCAAGGACAGCGACGGTCTCCCCCCCGGCCGCAAGCGCCCCCTCATGGGCCGAGGCGTCGATCCCGCGGGCCATCCCGCTCACCACGGTGACGCCTTGGAACGCAAGGTCGGTCGCCAGGTCGCGCGCGAACGCCTTCCCGGCGTCGGTGGGTGCCCGGCTCCCGACGATCGCCACCGGTTTCCCGCCGGTCGGAAGGGATCCCCGCCAGTACAGGACAAGCGGCGCGTCGGATATCGATGCCAGCAGCGCCGGGTATCCGTCGGATCCGAGCGTCACGATGCGGGCACCGATCCGTGCACATGCGTTTCGCACCTCGTCCGCCTTCTCGCCGGCCTCCCGGGAGGTAGCCGCCTCGATCCCCTGGCGCAGGAGGGAATCCCCCTGACGGGAAAGCCCGCCCGCGAATGAGGGCAAATGGTCCCGGAGCGCCCCAAGCCGGGACAGGTGACGGGCGTTGAACCCTTCCACAAGGGAGAAGCGAAGGAGTATGTCGGCAGACGTCTGCTCGCGCGTCATGTCGCGGGGGGCCACCTCTCTTCGGTTTCCCCCCGTCCCATCAAGACGCGTGCCGCGCCTTACGAGAAAACGACCCTCACCGGGTTTCGGCGGCTCCCCGCCTGGCGATCGCCCCCGCGGGGAAAGACTGGGATGTTTTGTTCACGTACGCAGTAGCCGATCCGGGAAGGACACGGACCACCACCGCTTTCCCCACCTGGATGCGTACGTCCGCCATGGCTTTGCTGCCGTCCGACGTCGCGTCGCCCCGCCTGTGGAAAAGGCGGAAGAGGTCGCCGACAGCCACACCCGCGTCCGCGCCCCTGTCGAGATAGACGAAATCGCCCGTCGCCAGTTCCACCTTGGGCGATCGTCCGGAGATTACGTAGGCCTCGAGCCCTCCGGCCCCCTCCTGCGAATACACCGGAGAGTAGGAAGGGATCTCCTCATGGATCTGGTCTTCCCGCCCCAGGTCCTCGAACGATTTGCGAACGACCGCTATCACTTGTCCGTTCTGCTTCCCTGTCACCTGCAGGACACCCACCAGGAACCGGACATAACCGGAAATCGGCCTGTCTGAAGGGGACCGGACCGGCCCCCGGACGCGGTACACACCCAGAATCTGGTCCTCCGGGATCTCCTTGTCGAGAGCGAGATAGACCTTGTCTCCCTCCGAAAACACGACCTTGTCCTGCTCACCGCCCCGGATCGAACCGATCCCCTCCGGACGATCCGTCGTAAACTCCCCGGCGCGCACGAAATCCTCCGGGGAGATCGGCAGCGCGGTTCTTGCCGGCGACGCCTCCATGGGAGGGGCCACGGCAGGCGGGACCGTGCCCTCCGGCGTCGTCACGGCAGGTTCCCCTTCCGGCAAGGGGGCGGGTTCCTTAACCTCCCATCCGTACTCTCGGGGAGGAGGGGGATACACCACAACGGTGATCCCGGGATAGATGTAATGGGGGTTCGTGATAAACCGGTTGCGCTCCCAGAGGTCGGGCCACAACCAGGGAGACCCGAGATATTTACCGGAGAGGTCCCAGAGCGTGTCCCCCTTGACGACGGCGTGGACGAGCCCTTCGGGGTATTCCGCCGGTTGCGCCGCACCCAGGCTCTCCTGTGCGGAGACCGCAAACGGAAAGAACAGGATCGTGCAGAGGACCGCCAGAACCGAAACCCTCTCACCCCATCGTTTCATTCTTCACCTCGCCTCGCGCCCCACCGGGGGGACACAAAATTATACATCAATTATGCTAAATATCGCTCCTTATGACAAAAATTACATGCCATTTTCATGAGAGTCAAGCGGATTCTTCCCACGGAGTTTCCGGAGGGAGGGGACGGTTACGGTACGCCGGGCCACTCGAGCAGGAGAAATACCTCACGGTTCCCCTTGGGGCCCTTCACCCGGCTTTCCGCCTCCCCCACAACGGAAAACCCGGCGGCCCGGGCGAACTCGCCGACGTCGCATACCGCCCGCCTCCTCTCCTCCTCGTTGCGCACCACCCCGCCCTTGCCTACCGACCCTTTGCCCAACTCGAACTGGGGTTTGACCAGGGCAAGCACGCAGGCGCCGGGAAGCAGGAAGGCGCGCAGGGGAGGCAGGATATGCCGGAGCGAGATAAAGGAGACGTCCACCGTGGCCAGGGATACCTTCCGCGGGATAAGGTCGGGAGTCGCGTACCGGAAATTGACCCTCTCCCTTACGACGACTCTCGGGTCGCGGCGGAGAGAGTCGTCCAGAAGGGACTCCCCCACGTCGACCGCATAGACTTGCGATGCGCCCCGCTGCAGAAGACAGTCCGTGAAGCCCCCGGTGGAAGCCCCCACGTCGATCGCCACGGATCCCGGGACGGACACTCCCAGATCCTGAAGGGCCCCGGCGAGCTTCTCTCCTCCCCGCGAGACGAATGGCCGAGGCAACGGGGAGACCGCAATCTCCTGGTCGGAACCCGCTGGGCTTCCGCATTTCGTGACGACCTTGCCCGCGAGGAGAACGCGGCCGGCAAGGATTAGGCCCTGCGCTTTCGCCCGGGTCTTCGCAAACCCCCTGGCCACCATCTCCGCGTCCAGACGGCTCCGCCCCCTTTTTCCGCCGGGGGGGGCGCGGCTACTCCGGGACGCGGGATCAGACAATCTTTTCGAGCCGGGACCGGATGCCGTTGAACAGCATGGGGAACAGGTGTCGGCCCTGGGAACAGAGGCGGGCCGCCTCCGCGATCACCGCGTCGCCGGTCAGGCCGTAGGCCTCGCGCAGTTCGGCTTGGGACCCGTGCTCCACGAAGCCGTCCCGAACCCCGATCCGTCGGAAGGCCTGGGGGTGCACGTCGTGCTCCTCGAGCAATTCGAGGACGGCGCTCCCGAATCCCCCCGCGAGCACGTTTTCCTCGACCGTCAGCACCCGGCCGATGCGCTGGACAAGAGGGACGATGAGCCCGGCGTCCATCGGCTTGACGAAACGGGCGTCCACAACGGCAGCCGAGATCCCCCGCTTCCGGAGCTCTTCGGCGGCGTAGAGCGACGTCGCCACCGTAGCCCCGAGGGCGACGATGAGAATATCCTTTCCGACGGCGAGCAGCTCCCCCTTGCCCCAGGGAACGGGTTCCGGGTCCGCGGGAATGGCGACCCCCATGGCGGTTCCTCGCGGGTAGCGGATGGCGGCCGGTCTTCCGGCATTAACGGCGGTCCGGAGCATCCGGACCAGTTCCGCCTCATCCCTCGGCGCCATCAGCGACATGTTCGGGATGTGGCGCAGGTACGCAAGGTCGAACAGGCCCTGGTGCGTCGCCCCGTCCGCGCCGACGATCCCGCTGCGGTCGACGGAGAATACGACGGGAAGGTTCTGCAGGCAGACGTCGTGAACGATTTGGTCGTACGCACGCTGAAGGAATGTGGAGTAGACCGCCACCACGGGGATCTTACCCTCCCGGGCAAGACCCGCGGCGAAGGTGACCGCGTGCGACTCGGCGATGCCGACGTCGAAAAACCTGTCCGGGAAGGCCTCGCGGAACTTGGCCAGGCCCGTTCCGCCGCACATGGCCGCGGTGATTGCCACCACGTCGGGATTCTCCCTGCCGATTCCCAGAATGGCGGACTCGAAGACATCCGTGTACGAGGGAAGAGTCTCCGTGACCGCGCCGTTCCCCGTTACGGGGTCGAACCTCCCCACGCCGTGGAACCTTTCGGGGTTTTTTTCGGCCGGCGGATACCCTTTCCCCTTCGAGGTCACCACGTGGACGAGAACCGGTCCCTCGAGGTTCTCCAGGTTCTGGAAGGTCCCCACGAGATCGTCGATGTTGTGGCCGGCGATGGGACCGACGTAGGTGAATCCCAGTTCCTCGAAAAGCAAACCCGGGACGATGAACCCCTTCGTGAGCTCCTCGGCCCGCTTCCCTATCTTCGCAAGCAGCTTCCCGTGGGGCATCGATTTGAGCAGGGCCTCGACGCGTCGTCGGAAGGAGGTGTAGAACTTCCCCGTCATCAACCGGTTGAGGTAGCCCGAAAGCGCCCCGACATTCTGGGAGATGGACCACTCGTTGTCGTTCAGGATCACGATGAGATCCCGTTTCTGGTGCCCTGCCTGGTTCAATCCCTCGAACGAGAGGCCGGAAGAGAGCGACCCGTCCCCGATCACCGCGATGACCTTGTGGTCCTCCTTCTTCAGGTCCCTCGCCACCGCCAGGCCGAGCGCGGCGGAGATGGAGGTGCCGGAGTGCCCCGTCCCGAACACGTCGCACGGACTCTCCGCGATGCGCGGGAATCCGGACAGCCCGCCGTAGGTGCGAAGCGTGGGAAAAAGATCCCTCCTCCCCGTGAGAATCTTGTGGGCGTACGCCTGATGGCCGACGTCCCAGACCACCCGGTCGTCGGGGCAGGAGAAGACATAATGGAGCGCGATCGTGAGCTCGACGACGCCCAGGCTCGATGCGAGATGCCCTCCGGTCCGGGCGACGCTATTGACGATCGTTTCGCGAATTTCCCTGGCGACATCAGGCAGTCTGTCCTTCGGGACCTTCTTCAGGTCCTGCGGGGACTGGATCGCCGAAATAAGTCCTTGCATCGTCACCTCACGATCTCCTCGTGGCCACGATCCGGACGATATCCCGTAGGGTCTCCGCCTCGTTGCCGAACGGCGAAAGAGCCCGGAGCGCTTCCCGGCGGAGGGATTCCGCCCGTTCGGTGGCCGCCGCCAATCCCCGGACAGCCGGGTAGGTCCGCTTCCCCTGCCCCCTGTCCTTGGCCACCGCCTTCCCCATCTCCTCGAAGCTTCCCGTCTCGTCCAGGATGTCGTCGGTGATCTGGAACAGAAGACCCAGCGCCCTCCCGTAGCGTGACAGGCTATCTACCTGCTTCCCGCTTCCCCCGCCCAGGATGCCTCCCATCGCTGCCGAGGCGGAAAGAAGGGCCGCCGTCTTTTTCAGATCGATCTCCTCGATTTCGGACGCCCTGGCCGTTTCGGGTCCCTTCCCCGCCGGGAGGGAAAGGTCCATCATCTGGCCGCCTGCCATTCCCGAAGCGCCCGCGGCGCGGGCCAGGAGTGCCGATGCCCGGATCGTCCTCGCGGGATCTTTCCTGGCCATCGGGGATTCCCCCATGACACGGAACGCCTCGGTAAGGAGGGCGTCCCCCGCCAGGATGGCCGCCGCTTCGCCGAAGGCCTTGTGGCAGGTCGGACGGCCCCGGCGGAAATCGTCGTCGTCCATCGCCGGCAGGTCATCGTGGATCAGCGAGTAGGTGTGGACGTACTCCACCGCGCACGCAAACGGGAGCAGATCCACCTCCTTTCCCCCCACGGCGGCCCCCGCCGAAAGGAGCATCACCGGCCGGATCCTCTTCCCCTTCGAGGTCAGCGCGTATTCCATGGCATCCCGCAGGGGGGGCGGAATGGGGCAAACATCCTCGGAGAGGAACCGTAGCAGGCTCTCCTCGACGAGGGCCCGAAACCGGGCGAACTCGGCCGTACCCGAAGCGCCCCCGACCGCCGGCACGTCACTCCTCATCCCGGAGAACATCGGACTCGTCTTCCGTCGCGGCGACGACGCCGCCCGGTTTCCGCAGGAGAACCTCGATCTTCCTGTCGGCGTCGTCCAGCCGCTTCTGGCAGAGGGCGGACAGCCGCATCCCCTCCTCGAAGAGACGAATCGATTCCTCGAGCTTGGTCTCCCCCGATTCGAGCTTCGCGACTACGCTTTCCAGGCTCTTCAGGGCTTCCTCGAATGTGGGTTCCTTCCCCTTCGCCGTCATGGTCCCCCCCCAAGACAATGTTTCATTATATTTCCTGCTCCGGGAAGCGGTCAACGCGAAGGAAGCGCCATCAATAGCGTGGGATCGATCCGTCCTCCCGCGGCACGGACGCTGAAATGGAGGTGGGGTCCCGTCGCCCTGCCGCTCGCGCCCACCGCCCCGATCCGTTCCCCGCGGGCGACCTTCTGCCCTTCGGACACGACGTATTCCTGTAAATGGTAATAGACGCTGTACACATCTCCTCCGTGGTCCAGCACCACCGAGTTCCCGCCGAAGAACTGCTCCCCCGCGAACGCCACGGTCCCGTCCGCGATCGCCACGACGGGCGTCCCCGCCGGGAGGTTCACATCCACTCCGGCGTGCGGACTGCGGGGCTCGCCGTTGATGACCCGGCGCTCGCCGAACCCCTTCGCCCGGAACTCCGCCACCGGCGGGAGAAACGGGAAACTCCAGGCCGGGGCCGTGGAGAACCGGGAGAACCTCTCCGTCAGCCGCTGCGCTTCCCGGTTGATCCGCTTCAGGGTCGCGGCGTCGAACCGGGTCATCTCTTTCGGCAGGGTGAGCTCCTGAACGGGAAAGGCTTTCTCCCGGATCCCGACCTGCGTGTCGAACCGCAGGGGCTTTCCAGCCTCCATCGCCCGGAACGAAAGGGCGGCTTTTCCAGGCGGCTCCTGGAGATCGACGCCGATCAGTCCCAGGAAACGCCCCGGCCCGTCCTCCTTCATCGGAATCTCCCGCCCCTTCCAGATCATGACGACGTTGTCCGCCCGGGGCAGGGGCGACACCTCCACAAGCAAGGGTTCCCCCTGGGCGGGCCGCCAGCTGGAGAGTCGGACCGGGAAGGGTCTTCCCGATGCGGCATCGGGCGGTTTCTCGCTTCCGGAGGCGGGAAGAGAGAGCAGGAGAAAAAGAGGAAGAAGGAAAAGCGCCGCTTTCATTTCTTCCGTCCTTCCACCACTGCGCCGAACGCCCCGTCGGCCACCTGGACATCCAGCACGTCTCCCGCAGCGACTTCGGAGGCGGACCGCACCGCACGCCCCGTTCTCCGGTGCGCCGCAATGGCGTATCCCCGGGTAAGGACCGAGGCCGGGTCAAGGGCGGCAAGCTTTCCCTGAAGAACTTCGAGCGTCCGCCGGAATCCCGCCCGCCTCGCGTCCGCCTGCCGTGCCGCCCGCTCCGAAAGGACCGCGAGATCCCCCCGCTTCCGGGAAACCAACGCGGCGGGAGAATGGGCACGAACGGATTCGGACAGGGCCGCCACTCTCTCTCTCCCTTCCCTCGTCCGGCCCCGCATCGCCTCGGATAGCGCCTCGGTGCGTTCCACGACCGCGAACCGTCGCGCCTGAAGGACGGGGCGCGGATCGGACAGGGCCCCCGCGGCGATCCGCCACTCGCGGCGAAGGGTCTCCCGCCCGTACTGCTCCGCTTTCCGTCCGCGGAGGATCAGGGCCGTCACGCGCTCCCAGACCTCGTCCCTGTCGGGGACCGCCATCTGCGCAGCGGCCGTGGGCGTCGATGCCCGGTGGTCCGCCGCCAGATCCGCGAGCGTAAAGTCGGTTTCGTGCCCGACAGCGCTGATCGTCGGGACGGGCGAGGCCGCGATCGCCCTCACGACCGCCTCCTCGTTGAACGCCCAGAGGTCCTCCACCGATCCGCCCCCTCTTCCCACGATGATAAGATCGACCCCGCCGCGCGAGGCAAGTACGTCCATCGCCTGCGCAATGTCCCCTGCAGCGCCCTCCCCCTGCACCAGCGCCGGGGCGAGCGTGATCCCGATCGGGGGCCACCTTCGCCGGGCGGCGCGGATCATGTCCCGCAGCGCGGCGCCCTGTCTCGAGGTCACGATGCCGATGCGCGGCGGGTACCGGGGAAGAGGCCTCTTCCTCGCGGGATCGAACAGCCCCTCGGCGGCGAGCCGCTCCTTCCTTCTTTCCAGCTCGAGCAGAAGGGAACCGAGTCCGCGCACCTCGACGGACTGGGCGTACAGCTGGTACTCCCCCTTCCTCTCGTAGACGCCTACAGACCCCGTCACGACCACGAACTGGCCGTCCGCGATTTCTCCGAATACGAACCGTTCCCGGCCACGGAAGCAGACGACGCGGATCTGGGCACCCTCGTCCTTCAGGGAGAAGTACCGGTGGCCGGAAGGGTACAACCGGTAGTTCGACACCTCCCCTTCCACGCGGACGAACCGGAAGGACCCTTCGAGGCAACCCTTGATGCGCGCGGTCAGCTCGGAAACGCTCAGCACCCCCCGCGACGATTCCTCCCCTCCGGAGGGCGCGACAGGCGGGAAGAGGGGGCCGTGCGAATCCCTGCTCATCCCGATTGCTCCCTTGCGAACAGCTCGTCCAGCGTCACGGCCCGGACTCCTTCGGCCTCGAGGTCCGGAACGAGATCGAGGATCACCCGGAGGGACTCCTTCCTTCCGTGGCAGACGAGGACCGCCTTCCCTTTCTTTTTCGCGATCGACAACGCCCTCTTCCACTGGAGGCGCATCTCCTCCGGCTGCTTGTAGGTATCGAAAAAGAGGTCGCGCCGGGCCACCGGAATCCCGGCCTGCACCGCGGCCTGGACGGCGACCGAACGGGAGGTGGTCATGCTGTCGAGGAAAAACAGTCCCCGGGACTTGAGAAGAGCGGCAAACGTCGCCATCGATTCCGGGTCGGCGGTAAACGCGGACCCCATATGGTTGCTTACGCCGGTTGCCCAGGAGTTCTCCTCGACCATCCGGTCGAGCAGGGCGTCCATCTCCTCCCGGCCCATCCCCCTGCGGAGGCGGAAACCGTCGGTCCGGTCGGAGACGGGACTTGCCGGCTCCATCGGGATGTGGATCAGGACACCGAAGCCCCGCTCATGAGCGGCCTTTGCGAGACGACGGGAGGAGGGCCCGAAGGGGATGACCGCCAGCGTGATCTTTTCGGGGAATTTGAGCCACTCGGCGTCCCGCGTGGTGTCGTATCCGTTGTCGTCCACGACGATGGCGAGGCGGGGAATCGGAACCTCCGCCGGCATGGCTTTCGCGGAAGGCTGCGTGCTCCCCGGGGGAATCGCGGCCGGCGCCTCGGGCTCACCTTGCGAGGGGGGTTCCGCCGGGTTCCTGCTTTCCCCTCCGGGCATGAGGACCGCCAGGCCGATGGTGACAAGCCCCGCAAGAAATGCGCAAAGCATCAGAGGTCCCCACCGCCACTTCCTTCCGGTGTACCTTCTGCCGCCCCTTTCCTTCGTCCGACGCCTCATCCTTTCTTGCTAGGAGCGAGCCACATCAGGACGCTTTCGCCTTGTCCAGATAGCGGGACTTGAAGATCTCCCACCCCTTCAACAGGTCCACGGCCCGCTCAAGCTGGATATCCTTGTCCTCGCCCGCCTTCCCCTCCAAAATCGGGGGTTCGGATTTCTTCCCGTCTTTCCCTTTCCCCTGTTCCTCCCTTTTCTTCTTTCCCTCTTCCGCGGGAGGGGGGGCTCCTGCCCCCGGGACCTTCTCCGCCTCTATTTCCTCCTCTCCCTTGAGGTGTCGCCGGATATCCTTTTCCCGGAGAGCATTCGGGTGTCCCGCCCGGGCATCCCGGCCGTCGCGCACGACGATGTCCGGCTCGATCCCCTTTGCCTGGATGGACCGTCCGTTGGGCGTATAGTATCTCGCCGTGGTAAGGCGGAGCGCAGAGCCGTCCTCCAGGGGGAGAATCGTCTGGACCGACCCCTTGCCGAATGTCTGCGTCCCCAAAAGGATCGCGCGGCCGTGATCCTGGAGAGCGCCCGCGACGATCTCCGACGCGGAGGCGGATCCGGCGTTCACCAGGACGACCATCGGGAATTCGCCGTACGTCCCCTCTTTGTGGGCAGAATACTTGTATTTCTGCGCCTCGAGGCGCCCATCGGTATAGACGATGAGCCCCGAATCGATGAACTTGTCCGCCACCTTCACCGCCTGGTCAAGCAACCCCCCCGGGTTGTTGCGCAGGTCGAGCACGAGGCCTCGCAAGCCCTCCTTCTCCTTCATCCGCGCCTGGATCGCGTTTTCCAGTTCCGCGCTCGAATCCTGCTGGAACTGGAGGAGCTTGACGTAGCCGAACCCATTGCCGAGGTCTTTCGTCTTCACGCTCTTGATCTTGATGATGTCGCGCGTGATGGTGTACGGCAGCAACTCCCCGACCCTCTCCCGCGCCACCCAGATCTTCACTTTCGTCCCCGGCTCGCCCCGCAGACGCTTGACCGCGTCCATCACGGTCATGTCCTTGGTGGGGTCGTCCTCGATTTTCACGATCTTGTCTCCCGCCAGCAACCCCGCGCGGTCCGCCGGCGTGTCCTCGATGGGGGCGATGATAGTAAGGATGCCGTCCTTGATCCCGATCTCGATTCCCAGGCCCCCGAACACTCCTTTCGTCTCGACCTCCACCTGCTTCAGCATGTCCGGGGTCAGATAGGAACTGTGCGGGTCCAGGTTCTGAAGCATCCCCTTGATGGCCCCCTCCACGAGCTGGTCCATGTCGGGCTCTTCCACATAGCTGGTCTGGACGGCGGAGAGGACATCTCCGAATATCTTGAGTTTTTCATATACGACGTTGGCCTGGGCCGTAGGGCGGTCCGACAGGAGATCCCCCGAGAGGAACCCCACGAGAAACACGAAGACGACGACCGCAGGCCCCCACCACTTCTTATCCTTCATTCAACTCCTCCTTCGATCCGGAAATCGCTATATGCCGGCGGCTGCGCTCCGTTAGCGGGCAAGGGGGATCACCGCCATGGGGTCTATGGCGGTTCCCGCGGCCCGAAGTTCCAAGTATAGCACCGATTTCCCGTCGGGGCTTGCGGGAAGACGGCCGATGTTCTGCCCCGGCGCGACGACCTGTCCCTGGGCGACGCTGAACGATTCCGCCTTTCCGTACACGGAAAAGAGACCGGTTCCGTGCTGGATGATGAGCACGTTGCCGAACCCGGATACCGTGCCCGAAAACACGACGTTCCCTTTTCCGATCGACCGGATCGGGGACCTCGATGTGGCCTCGATCTCCACCCCGTGGTTCTCGACCTCGACGTCGAACACGGGGTCCCGGAACTTTCCGAACGGCCCCACGACCCTGCCCCGCACGGGCGCGACCAGCCCCCCCGGAATGGACGAAAACTTCGAGGGGCCCGGTTCCCTTCCCTTCCGCGGACGCCGCCGCTCCGCTTCCCGCACCTCGCGCTCGATCCGGGAGACGAGCGCCTCCATCCTGGCCACGCGCGCCCGGAGGGACTTGAGCTCCTTCTCCTTCCGTTTCTTCTGGCTCTCGATCCCCTGGAGCCGCTTCGCCTCCTTCTCCCGCTGGGTCAGGAGCAAATTCCCTACCTTCTTTTCCCGGGAGATTTTCTTTTCCGACAGGTGAACCTGGCGCTCGATCCCGGACAGCGCGTTCTCCTTCTTTTCCTTTTCGACCGATAGGCGGCCCATCTTCTGCGCTTCCGAAGCGAGCACCCGCGTCATGAGATAGCGCAGCCTCTCTCCACGCACCTCCACGAGGGGGAGCCTCGCCGCCCCCCTCTCCTTCCGGAACGCCTCGACCGCCGCCTGCTCCAGTTCGCGCTGCGTGCCTTCCCGCGCATGCTCGAGGGCGCGCACCTCGGACTCCGCCTTGTCCATGTCCCGGGCGAGCGCGGAAAGCCTCTTGTCGATCCGCGCGATGCGGCGCCGCTGGACGGCGAGCCGTTTCCGGATGTCGTCCACCTTGTTGCGCGCCGTCCGCTCCCGGCGAAGAGCCTCGTCGAGTTCGACCGCCGCCGCCTCCGCCTTCTTCCGCATCTCGGTAAGACGTGCCTTTTCCCGGCGCAGCCTGTCCTGTGTGCTGCCCGCAAGGGAAATCCCCGGCGGCAGCAGGAAGGCGGCGATCATCGCCACGCAGAGCGCGAATCTGGCCAGCGGGGAAAAAACCGTCATCTCCCCTTCGGATAGGCTGCGCGCCACCCGGCCAGGGACGCCAGCCCGGGGAAAATCGAGGCGGCCAGAAGGAAGACGCACACGGCGGGCAGAAACCTCACGTCGAGCAATTCCTCCGCGGATCCCACCACGGTGCGGACGAGGGAGAATCGGCCGGATGCAAGAAGAAGGGCGAAGAAGGAGGCGCCGGTGGCGAGAGCCGCGACGACCCCGCCGGCAAGGAAGGCACCGGCGGCGCGCCTCGCGGCGATCCGGTTGCCGGGGATCCCCCTGTCGGCGAGGAACGAAACGTCGGGAAAAAGCCTTGTCGCGCGGGCCCTCTCCTGCATCGCCAGGATCGCCAGGAAGACGACGCACACGAGGGCGAAACCGGACCAGAGCAGGGCGTTGGCCCATTGCTTCATCCGCAGCAACCCCGGCATGATATCTCCGCCCGAGAGGATCTTCTCCACCTGGGAAAGAGGCGTAAGCGCCGATTGAATCTCCGCGATCCCCTCTTCGGACATCCGCTCGGGCCGAAGCCTTACCTCCACGTACCCGGGAAGGGGGTTCTTTCCCTCGCTGCGAAGCGTCTCGAGCCCGGGATAGGCCACCAGGAACTCCTCCCACGCCTCGTCCGGGGTCCGGTAGTGCGCCTCCCGGACCGCCCCCATCACTGCGACTTTCGCCGCAATGCCCGCCCCCTCCTCGGCGGGTACGCCGATGCGCAGAATGGCCGTAATCGTGTACTGGCCGGAGAGAAACCGGTTGACGCCCCCCGACAGAAGCATCGCCAGGAAATACAGGGCAGCGAGGAAACAGAGCAGGAACCGTCCGGCGGTCTCTTTCCGCATCGATCCGCTGTGGAGGCTCCAGTCGATCCACCAAAGGGACGGGCCGCTCACCCCCACCCCCCCGTCTTCTCCGGATGGGTCTCGACCGGCGGCGGTTCCGCCGCCGCCGTGCAGACCGTGCGCGGATCTCCCAGACGGTAAAGGAGGAACGGCCCCGCGCAGCGGGGGGAAGGCACTGTTGCCGCCTGCCATTTTTCAGGCAACTGCCGCTCCATCATGAGGATCGTCCTTTCTTCCCTGGTTAGTGCGCGCAACAGCCCGCCCAGCTTGTCCGCCCACTCGCTCCCCACGTTCGCGAGGACCATGTCGAGAAAGAGATACCGGGGGTTGCGGAAAAGTTCCACTGCGAGCGCGACCCGGGTCCGCTCCGATGCCGACAGGGAGGACACCTCCTCCCCTTCCGCCCCGGAAAGTCCCACCAGCGGGAGCAGTTCCGCCATCCGGCCCTCCTGTTCCGCGGCCGGCACCCCCTCCGCGACAAGAGCCGACCGGCGGAAAAGGTCAACCACCGTCTTCCCGGCCTCTCGGGGAAACGATTCCGGGACCACGCCGGAGTCTGCGCGGAACCGGCGGTTGTGTTCCGGGCTGCCCCGGTACAGCGACTCACCCCCGACGATGACATCCCCGGAATCGGGACGCCTTTCCCCCCGGAGAATTCGCATGAGGAGGGTTTTTCCGCAGGAAGGGGGGCCGGCCACGATCCACATCTCGCTTTTCCCCGCGGCAAGAGTAAGCCCCTCCCAGAGAGTCCGCCCCCGCGAGACGGCGCCGACGCAAAATGCCTCAATCATCTTCCGTAGCGTCCTGCACCCGCGATTCGAAAGCTCCGGAGAAAAGGTTGCGGATCTCGTCGAGGTGCTGCACCTTCATCCGCTCGCGGAGGGATTCTTCCCAGCCCGACTGGGAGAGCAGGTCGTCGTATGGCGTGCGGACAGCGGACAGGATCACTCCGCCGAGGAAGATGTGGGTGATGATCGTCGGGTTTTCCCGCCCACCGTCCTCCGTCTGGATATGGTAAGTCTTTCCCTTGTACTTGATGTTATGGTTGAACCCCGAAAGCATCCGGAACTGTGATGAGCTCATCCCGTTTCACTCTCCTGGAATTCTCGATTGGTTCCTCTACCGAGCGGGCCGTTCCCTTCATCCTCCCCGCGCATATCGCCGGATGCAAGGGGGAAATTGCGGCCGGTCAGAGCGTCACCTTTTCCACGGCGTCCATCCCCGCCCCGTAGAAAGACTCGCCCACGCTTCGGAAGTGCTCCGGATCGTCGGTGACCAGGAAGGACACACCGGGACTGCCGCCTTCCCGCTTCCCCTCCGTGTCCGAAAGGAGGATGTCCACGACACGCGCCGCTTCCTCCCCGGAGTCGATCAGCACCGTAGGCTCCCCCAGGAATTCCCGGATCAGGGTCTTGAGCACGGGGTAGTGCGTGCACCCGAGGATCAGGGCGTCCGGCGGTTCCGACCGGTACGGCGCGAGGTATTCGGCGATCACGGCGCGCGTCACGGGCGTGTCGACCCATCCTTCCTCGGTAAGAGCGACGAGGAGGGGGCACGGCCTGCTCACGACACGGGCGGCGGGAACCGTGGAGCGCAGCGCCTTTTCGTATGCCCCCGACCGGATC
>DATHRT010000105.1:0-15293 GCA_035464915.1 Candidatus Limnocylindria bacterium | reverse complement strand
TGCCGGGGGACAACGTGGGGCTGACGGTGGAGCTGATCACCCCGGTGGCGATGGAGAAGGAGCTGCGGTTCGCGATCCGGGAGGGCGGACGCACCGTGGGGGCCGGCGTCGTTTCGGAAATCGTGGAATAACGAAGAAGAGAGCCGGGGGTAACCATGCGGGACATCATCACGTTGGCCTGTTCCGAGTGCAAGGGCCGGAACTACACGACCACCCGGAACAAGAAGACGATGACCGAGAAGCTGGAACTGAAGAAGTTCTGCCCCTCTTGCAGGAAGCATACGCCGCACAAGGAGACCAAGTAGCCGGGATACGGGAAGGCCAGTAGCTCCAACGGTTAGAGCACCGGACTCCAAATCCGGGTGATGGGGGTTCGAATCCCTCCTGGCCTGCCATCCAAATGCGAAGGAACGGGAGAAGCGCTCTTTATGGCGAAGTCGATCAAGGACCGATTGTTCGAACGCCTTCCGGGGACGAGGACGGCGACGGAGGATACAAGGCCGAAGCAGCAGGCGGGCGTCGGACTGCCGCAGAAAATATCCGGGTTCCTGCGGGAGTTCAAGACCGAGATGAAGAAGGTGACCTGGCCCAGCCGGAAGGAGACGGTGTCCTCTACGGCGGTCGTGATCGTCACCGTGCTTGTCATCGTGCTGTTCCTGGGGCTGGTCGATTACGCCCTTGGCAGGATCGTATATTCCGTCCTGAACTTCTAACTCATAAAAGAGGACTTGATGACGAGACAGTGGTACGTGGTTCATACCTATTCGGGGTATGAGAAAAAAGTGAAGGAATCGCTTCTGAAACGGATCGAGGCGGAAGGGGTTCAGGACCTGTTCGGAGACGTGCTCATCCCCTCCGAGACCGTTGTGGAGATGAAGAAGGGGAAGAAGCGCACCGGAACGCGCAGCTTCTTTCCGGGATACCTCCTCGTCCAGATGGAGCTCGATGAAAAAACCTGGCACCTCGTAAGGCACACCCCGAAAGTGACGGGGTTCGTCGGCGGGAAGAACCCGGCGCCCATTCCTCAGACCGAGGTCGAGGAAATCAAATCCCAGATGGCGGAGGGGCGCCTCAAGCCGAAGCCGAAGGTGACCTTCACCGAAGGGGAGAGCGTGCGCGTTACCGACGGACCCTTCTCGAATTTCAACGGGACGGTGGAAACCATCAAGCCGGAAAAGGGAAAAGTGATCGTTCTCGTCTCCATCTTCGGGCGGGCGACGCCCGTGGAGTTAGATTTTACCCAGGTGGAAAAAAGCTGACAGGACGGGGGAAGGAAATCCATGGCGAAAAAGATCATCACCCAGATCAAGCTCCAGATTCCCGCAGGGAAGGCGAACCCCTCCCCCCCCGTGGGGCCCGCCCTCGGGCAGCACGGAGTCAACATCATGGAGTTCTGCAAATCCTTCAACGCGAAGACGTCCTCCCAGGAGGGGATGATCATCCCGGTAGTCATCACGGTGTACGCGGACCGGTCGTTCACCTTCATCATGAAGACCCCTCCCGCGTCGGTCCTCCTGTTGAAGGCCGCGGGGCTCGAGAAGGGGAGCAAGACGCCGAAGAAGGAGAAGTGTGGAACGATCCCCCGGGCCAAGGTCCAGGAGATTGCGAAGCTCAAGATGGTCGACCTGGACGCGAAAGACGAGGCTGCGGCGATCAAAACCATCGAGGGAACCGCGCGCAGCATGGGGCTCGACGTAGTCTGAACGAAAGGAAAGAAGGGAGAGAGAAATGCCGAGTCGCGGCAAGAAATACCTGGAATCACGGAAGAAGGTGAACAGGGAGACAAAGTATTCTCTCGACGAGGCGCTGGAACTGCTGAATGGGACGACGACCGCCAAGTTCGACGAGACGGTCGAGGTGGCGATGCGCCTGGGTGTGGACCCGAAGTATCCGGATCAGCAGGTAAGGGGCTCCGTCGTGCTCCCGAACGGGACCGGGAAGACGGTCAGGGTCCTGGTTTTCGCCAAGGGGGAGAAGGAGAAGGAGGCCACCGACGCGGGGGCCGACTTCACGGGATCCGACGCCCTCGTTGCGAAGATCCAGGGCGGATGGCTCGAATTCGACAAGGCCGTCGCCACCCCCGACATGATGGGGGCCGTCGGCAAGATCGGAAAAATCCTGGGGCCGAGGGGCTTGATGCCGAACCCGAAGGTGGGAACGGTCACGTTCGATGTCGGGAAGGCCGTGCGCGACCTGAAGGGGGGGAAAGTCGAGTTCAAGGTGGACAAGACCGGGACTCTCCACGCCGGAATCGGCAGGATCAGTTTCGGGAAGGACAGGATCAGGGAGAACTTTCTCGCGTTCTTCGAGGCGATCATGAAGGCGAAGCCTTCCGCCGCCAAGGGGACGTACATCCGTTCCATCGCTCTCTCCTCGACGATGGGCGTGGGGATCAAGCTCAATGCGAGCTCCCTGCAGACGGAATAGCGGGAAGCGATCTTTTCCATAAGGGAACTTCTTTTGTCAAAGACCGCAGGTTCGCCGGCAGGCGATCAAAGGGGCGTTTTTGCCCGGCCCGCGCAGACAAGAGGGACGAACGGTTTATGGTGGACAGACGGTTTCACCGCTCCTGGCCCTCGGACTTTGACAAAGGTTTTGTCAGGATAACCATTCTGTAAAGGAAGGGGGCGTGAGCGAGGTGAAAAAGACGAGCAAAGCGGAAACCGTCGAGGCGATGCGGGGAATCATCGCCAACCAAAAAGGATCCGTGCTCGCGGAGTTCCGTGGCCTCACGGTGGGCGAAATCACCGGTCTCCGGAAGAAACTCCGGGAGATCCAGGCCGAATTCAAGGTGGTGAAAAACACCATGATCCGCAGGGCCGCGAAAGATTCCGGGTTTTCCCAGCTCGAGGAATTCTTTACCGGGCCGACCGCCATCGGGTACACGATGAGCGATCCCGTGCTGCTGGCGAAAGCGATGCGGGAATATGCGGCCGGGAACAAGAAAATCCGCCTGAAGGCCGGATATCTCGAGGGGAAGGTGTTGTCGGCAAGGGAGATCGAGACGCTGGCGGATGTTCCGTCTCGGGAGATTCTCCTTGCCCGACTGGTGGGCGGGATGGCGTCGCCCGTCACGAGACTGGTGCGGGTACTCTCCGGTCCGCAAAGAAAACTGGCATACGCGCTGCAATCCATCCACGACAAAAAATCCAACCAGGTAAGTGCCTGATACAGAGAGGAGAAGACGATGGCTACGATGACAAAAGAGGAATTTCTAACCATGGTGGAGGGACTTACGGTCCTGGAGCTAAACGAATACGTGAAGGCCCTCGAGGAAAGGTTCGGCGTCACGGCCGCGGCTCCCGCGATGGCGTTGGCGGCGGCCGGGCCCGGTGCGGCTCCCGCGGCTGCCGAGGAGCAGACGGAGTTCGATGTGATCCTGACCGATTTCGCCGACAAGAAAATCCAGGTGATCAAGGTGATCCGCGAGATCACGGGCCTGGGCCTGAAAGAGGCGAAGGACCTCGTCGAAGGCGTCCCGAAGGCCGTCAAGGAAGCGATCGAAAAGAAGGAAGCCGAGGAACTGAAGAAGAAGATCGAGGAAGCGGGGGGAAAGGCCGAAATCAAATAGGGATCTTACCGTACGCGGAAGAGTGGGGGGCTTATGCCTCCCTCGTTCCGATAACCTTTGCCAGTACCCCGGGGTGAGAACATGGCGTATCTCGAATATCGGAACCTGATCAAGCGTGTCGACTTTTCCAAGATAGGAAAAGTCGTTGAAATACCGAATCTCATCAAAGCCCAGCAGGAATCGTACGAGGATTTCCTGCAGATGAACGTTCCGCCCGAGAAACGGCGGGACATCGGTCTGCAGTCCGTTTTCAAGAGCATCTTCCCCATCACCGATTACAACGGGCGAGCCACACTCGAGTTCATCTCCAGCGCGATCGGGCAGCCGAAATGGAGCGAGGAGGAGTGCCACGAGAGAGGAATGAACTATGCGGCGCCTATCAAGGTAACGGTACAACTCGTCATCTTTGACTGGGACGAGAGGACCGGAGCCCGCACCATCCGGGACGTCAAGGAGCAGGAGGTATTCTTCGGCGAGATTCCCCTCATGACGGACCGAGCCACCTTCATCATCAACGGGACGGAACGGGTCATCGTGAGCCAGCTGCATCGCTCGCCCGGAGTCTTCTTCGAGCACGACAAGGGACGATCCCACGCCTCCGGCAAGGTACTCTTCTCCGCGCGGATCATCCCGTATCGCGGGTCGTGGCTGGACTTCGAGTTCGACCACAAGGACATGCTGTACGTGAAGATCGACCGGAAGCGGAAATTCCCCATCGCCATCCTTCTGCGGGCGATCGGGATGTCCACCGAGGAACTTCTACGACGTTTCTACGAAGTCGAAGAGGTGACCATCGAGGGGGAAAAATATTCCAAGGTGTTCCGTCCCAATCTCATGGTCGGTCTCAAGATGCCCGTGGAGATCCGGCATCCCGCGACCAACGAGGTCGCATTCAAGAAGGGGATCAAGGTTTCCATGAAGCGGGCGGAGCGGTTCGCCGACGTCACGTTCGGGAAGATCACGCTTCCTCTGGATGGCCTCCTCCAGAAGGTGTGTGTCAACGACATCGCGGATCCGGAGACCGGGGAGGTCCTCCTTGAGTGCGGACAGAGGATCACGGAAGAAGCGCTCGCCGTCATCCGGGAAAAGGGGATCGCCGCCCTTTCGGTTTTTTCCCTCGAGAATGCCGACCGGGCGATCTGGGAAGGGCTGATGACCGACAAAATCAAGGAGCGGGACGAGGCCCTCAAGGAGATCTACAAGAAGATGCGGCCGGGGGACCCCCCCACGAAGGAAGCAGCGGCCTCCCTGTTCGAAAACATGTTCTTCAACCCGGAACGCTACAACCTATCGAAGGTCGGCCGGCTCAAGCTGAACCACAAGCTCGGGAACACCGACGGGACCCTGGACACGACCGTGCTGCAGTACGAGGACATCCTCCGGGTGATCCGGTACCTCATCAACCTGAAGAACGGAGTCGGAGAGGCGGACGACATCGACAACCTCGGAAACCGGCGCGTCCGGACCGTGGGGGAATTGATCGAGAACCAGTTCCGCATGGGGTTGGTTCGCGTGGAGCGGGCCATCCGGGAGAAGATGAGCCTGCAGGACATCGAAACCCTGATGCCGCACGACCTGATCAATGCGAAACCCGTTTCCGCGGTCATCAAGGAGTTCTTCGGTTCCTCCCAGCTTTCCCAGTTCATGGACCAGACCAACCCGCTGTCGGAAGTGACGCACAAGCGCCGCGTCTCGGCTCTGGGCCCGGGCGGCTTGACGAGGGAGCGCGCAGGATTCGAGGTTCGGGACGTCCACCCGACCCATTACGGACGGATCTGTCCCATAGAGACGCCCGAAGGACCGAACATCGGGCTGATCGCGTCTCTGTCGACCTACGCGAGGATCAACGAATACGGGTTCATCGAGACCCCGTACCGGGTGGTGCGGGACGGAACCGTGACGAAGGATATCGTTTCCCTCTCCGCGATGGACGAGGAAAAGCACGTCATCGCGCAGGCGAACGCCCCTCTCGATAAAGAAAGCAGACTATCGCGGGACGTCGTGATCGCACGGAAGGAAGGCGAGTTCGCCATGGTGCGCTCCGGGGAAGTCACCCTCATGGATGTCTCCCCGAACCAGCTGGTTTCCGTCGCGGCGTCGCTCATTCCGTTCCTGGAGCACGACGACGCAAATCGCGCACTGATGGGATCCAACATGCAGCGGCAGGCCGTCCCGTTGCTGCGCACCGAGCCCCCCCTCGTGGGAACGGGGATGGAGTCCGTGGTCGCCCGCGACTCGGGTGCTTCGGTGGAGGCCCGGAGGGGCGGAACGGTGGAATCCGTCGACGCCCGCCGGATCGTGATCCGTCCCGACGAGCCGGACGCCAGCGGGAAATACGGCGCGGATATCTACAACCTCGTCAAGTTTCGGCGCTCCAATCAGAACACCTGCATCAACCAGAAGCCGATCGTGACCCTGGGGCAGAAAGTGAGGGGGGCCGAGGTGATCTCCGACGGGCCGGCCACCGCTTCCGGCGAACTGTCCCTCGGCAGGAACGTGCTCGTCGCCTTCATGCCCTGGCGGGGTTACAACTTCGAGGATTCCATACTGGTTTCCGAAAAGATCGTCAAGGAAGACATCTTCACCTCGATCCACATCGAGGAATTCGAGTGCGTGGCCCGGGAGACGAAACTCGGGAAGGAAGAAATCACCGCCGACATTCCGAACATCAGCGAGGAGTCTCTCAAGGACCTGGACGAAAGCGGGATCGTCAGGATCGGGGCACGCGTCAAGCCGATGGACATCCTTGCGGGGAAGGTCACCCCGAAGGGGGAAACCCAGCTCTCCCCCGAGGAAAAGCTGCTCCGGGCGATCTTCGGCGACAAGGCGGGTGACGTGAAGGACTCCTCCCTTCGTGTGCCGCCGGGAATCGAGGGGATCGTCATCGACTCGAAAGTGTTCACCCGGAAGGGCGGCGAGAAGGATGACCGCGCGCAGGCTTACGAAGAGAAGGAAATGGAAAGGCTTTTGCGGGACCAGGACGACGAAATCCGGATCATCATGGAAACAGCATACGGAAAGATGCGGGGTCTTCTACTCGACAAGACGTCCGCCACCCGACTTACGGGCAAGGACAAGTCCGATGTGATCCTCAGCAAGAGGAAGAAACTCAGCGAGGACGTTCTCTCAGACATCCCGAAAGACATGTGGCCCCGGATCGAGGTGGAAGAGGATCCTACGGTCGGGGAACGCCTGACCGATATCTACCAGGTTGCCCAGGATCAGGTGAGCCTGATCAAGGCGGTCTTCGAGGAGAGGATCGGGCGGATGCGCAAAGGGGACGAACTTCCCCCGGGCGTCCTCAAGATGGTGAAGGTGTACATCGCAATGAAACGCAAGCTGTCGGTCGGGGACAAGATGGCCGGCCGCCACGGGAACAAAGGGGTAATTTCCCGGGCGGTGCCGGAAGAAGACATGCCGTATCTCGCCGACGGAACGCCCGTCGATATCGTCCTCAACCCGCTCGGCGTCCCCTCGCGGATGAACGTGGGGCAGATTATGGAGACCCACCTCGGGTGGGCATCGAGGGAGCTGGGGGAGAAGGTCCGGTTACTGGTCGAGAGCGAGTTCAGCCCAAGAGCGGTAAAGGACTGGCTGCGGAAGATCTACGATTCGGAACGGTTCGGGAAATATCTCGAAAGCCTCACCGAGGAAGAGGTTCGGAAGGTCGCCTCGCTCATGTCCAACGGGGTGTTCATGGCCTCCCCCGTCTTCGGGGGGGCGAATGAGGAGGAAATCAACCGGTATTTGCGGCTGGCGGGATTGCCGGAATCGGGGCAGACCACCTTGTACGACGGAAAAAGCGGGGAATCGTTCCAGCAGCAAGTGACCGTCGGATCGATGTACATGATGAAGCTGCATCACCTGGTGGACGACAAGATCCACGCCCGGTCCACGGGGCCCTATTCGCTGGTGACCCAGCAGCCCCTCGGAGGGAAGGCGCAGTTCGGCGGGCAGCGTCTCGGGGAGATGGAGGTATGGGCGCTCGAGGCGTACGGCGCCGCCTATACGCTGCAGGAGTTTCTCACGGTGAAATCGGACGATGTTCCCGGGCGGGCCCGGATGTACGAGGCGATCGTGAAGGGTAACTTCTCCCTGGAGCCGGGACTGCCGGAATCTTTCAACGTCCTCATCAAGGAGCTGCAGGCGCTCGGTCTGGATGTCGAGCTGATCAGCGAGCAACCCAAGTAACGAACGAAATAAGGAAACGTATCCGGGAGGCACCCATTGGAAGACCTCTTTACTCGATTCGAAAAACCGAAGGATCCACTGTTTTTCTCGGGGATCCGGATCTCCATCGCTTCGCCGGACCAGATCCGCAAGTGGTCCCATGGCGAGGTGAAAAAACCGGAAACCTTGAATTACCGGACGTTCAAGCCGGAACGGGACGGCCTGTTCTGCGCGAAGATCTTCGGTCCGATCAAGGACTACGAATGCAACTGCGGCAAGTACAAGCGGATGAAGCACCGCGGGATCGTCTGTGAGAAGTGCGGGGTCGAGGTGATCCAGTCCAAGGTGCGAAGGGAGAGGATGGGGCATATCGATCTGGCCGCTCCGGTCGCGCACATCTGGTTCCTCAAGAGCCTGCCGAGCAGGATCGCCACCATCCTCGACATGCCGATGAAGGAGATCGAGGCGGTCATCTATTTCGAAAAGTTCATCGTCATCGATCCCGGGAAATCGGACCTGGAGAAGCTCGAGGTTCTCTCGGAAGCGAAGTTCCGGGAAAAGAGGGAGGAGTTCGGCGACGCGTTTCGGGCAGGGCTGGGTGCGGAGGCGATCCTGGCCCTCCTGTCGGAGTTGGACCTGGACAAGCTCTCCGAGAACCTCCGCAAGGATATGGGCGAAACGGCATCGGAGGCGAAAAAGAAGAAGATTTCGAAACGCCTGAAGATCGTGGAGGCTTTCCGGGACAGCGGGCAGCGGCCGGAGTGGATGGTCATGAACATCGTTCCGGTGCTTCCGCCGGATCTTAGGCCTCTGGTCCCCCTGGACGGCGGTCGGTTCGCCACATCGGACCTGAACGACCTGTACCGACGCGTGATCAACCGGAACAACCGGCTGAAACGGCTGCTCGACCTTTCCGCTCCGGAGATCATCATCCGGAACGAGAAACGGATGCTGCAGGAGGCGGTGGACGCTCTTTTCGACAACGGACGCCGGGGAAAACTGATCACGGGGTCCAACAAGCGGCCTCTGAAGTCCCTCTCCGACATGCTCAAGGGGAAGGGAGGACGTTTCCGGCAGAACCTGCTCGGGAAACGCGTCGACTACTCGGGCCGTTCGGTGATCGTCGTCGGTCCGGAACTGAAACTGCACCAGTGCGGCCTGCCGAAGAAGATGGCGCTCGAGCTGTTCAAGCCGTTCATCTTCAACAAGCTCGAGGAAGCGGGCTACGCGACCACCATCAAGGCAGCCAAGAAAATGGTGGAGAAGGAAAAGCGCGAAGTCTGGGATGCCCTGGACGAGGTCATCCGCCAGCTTCCGGTGATGCTCAACCGGGCCCCGACGCTGCACCGGCTGGGAATCCAGGCGTTCGAGCCCGTGCTGATCGAGGGGAAGGCGATCCAGCTGCACCCCCTCGTGTGCACTGCCTTCAACGCGGATTTCGACGGAGATCAGATGGCGGTCCACGTCCCGCTTTCCATCGAGGCGCAGATGGAGGCGAGGGTGCTGATGATGTCCACCAACAACATCCTTTCCCCCGCGCACGGCAAGCCGGTGATCAGCCCCACGCAGGATATCGTGCTCGGCATCTACTACCTCACCCGTCCCCGGGAGGGCCTTAAGGGGCAGGGCAGGAAATTCGCCAACTTCGACGAGGTCCGGATCGCCTTCGATGCGGGAGCGATCAAATTGCAGACCAAGATCCACGTGAGGGTCGACGGGAAGATCGTGGACACCACCACCGGGCGTGTCATCCTGTACGAGGTGGTTCCCCGGGAGGTTCCGTTCGACCTGGTCAACCGCGTGATGAAGAAGAAGGATCTCGCGGAACTCATCGACGTGGCATACCGCCACTGCGGCCAAAAGGCGACCGTCCTATTGTCCGATCATCTCAAGACGCTCGGCTATTCCTACGCGACGGTGTCGGGCATATCGATCTGCATGAACGACATGAAGATCCCGACCAACAAGAAGTCGCTCCTGGACAAGGCGACCGCCGATGTGGAGGCCGTGGTGGAGGAGCACCAGGGCGGGTTGATCACCAACGGCGAGCGGTACAACAAGGTGGTCGATATCTGGTCCGCCGCGACCGAGCAGATCGCATTGGAGATGCTTCGCGAGATGGGAACGGAAACGATCAAGACCCGCGAGGGAAAGGACATGAAAGTTCCGAGCTTCAATCCCATCTACATGATGGCGGATTCGGGGGCGCGGGGCTCCGACAAGCAGATGCGGCAGCTTGCCGGGATGCGGGGACTGATGGCGAAACCTTCCGGGGAGATCATCGAGACCCCCATCACCTCGAACTTCCGGGAGGGCCTGTCGGTCGGCCAGTACTTCATCTCCACTCACGGAGCCAGGAAGGGGCTCGCCGACACCGCGCTCAAGACGGCGAACTCCGGATACCTTACCCGGAGACTGGTGGATGTTGCCCAGGACTGCATCATCATCGAGCAGGACTGCGAGACCCTGGACGGGATACCCGTCCGGGCGCTCGTGGAAGGCGGGGAGATCATCGACAGGCTGTCCGACCGCATACTCGGGCGGGTGGCGCTCGAGGACATCTACGACAGCGACGGAGAACTTCTTGTCGCCGCCAATGAGGAGACCACGGAAGACGTGGCGCGCAAGGTCGAGATGTCGGGGATGGACGAGGTCAAGATCCGCTCCGCCCTGACATGCGAGAGCAAACGGGGAGTATGTGCTCTCTGTTACGGTCGCGACCTGGCCCGGGGCAAGATGGTCACCATCGGCGAGTCGATCGGCATCATCGCCGCCCAGTCGATCGGGGAACCCGGCACGCAGCTCACGATGCGCACGTTCCACATCGGTGGAACCGCCTCCCGCTTTGTCGAGCAAAGCTACATCCAGTCGAAAAACCCGGGAAAGATCAAGTTCCAGGGTCTGACCCTGATGAAGAACAAGGAAGGGAAGCACGTCGCCATGAACCGGAACGGCTTCCTTGTCCTCCAGGACGAGAACAACCGGGAACGGGAGAAATACCCGATCACCTACGGGGCGACCCTGAAAGTGAAAAACGCGGAGAAGGTAAAGGAGGGGCAGCGGCTCGCCGAATGGGATCCCTACAACATTCCGATTCTCACGGAGGCTTCGGGAATCATCAAGTTCGGGGATATCCTCGACGGGATCACCGTGCGGGAACAGCTCGACGAGGTGACGGGACGATCCACACGCGTGATCATCGAGCCGAGAGACCCGGACGCCCGTCCGCGTATCTCGATCAAGGATGTGAAAAGCAGGACGCTCAAGCTTCCCGGGTCCACGAGCGAAGCCCGGTACCTCCTCCCCATCGGTTCGAACATCCTCGTCGAGGAAGGGCAGGAAGTGCTGGCCGGGGACATCATTGCGAAGATTCCCAGGGAGACCACGAAAACGAAAGACATCACCGGCGGCCTCCCGCGGGTGGCCGAGCTCTTCGAGGCGAGGAAGCCCAAGGAGTTCGCCGTCATCTCCGAGATCGACGGCGTGGTGAGGCTGGGCAAGGACTTCAAGGGGAAACGGAAGATCCAGGTGGTTCCGGACATCGGGGAGCCACGGGAGTACACGATCCCCCGCGGGAAGCATATCACCATCCACGACGGGGAGAGGATTCGTGCCGGGGAGTCTCTCATGGACGGGTCTCCTAACCCGCACGACATCCTGCGGGTCCAGGGGGACAAGGAGCTTGCCCGGTTTCTCGTGGACGAGATCCAGGAGGTATACCGGCTCCAGGGAGTACGGATCAACGACAAACATATCGAGGTCATCGTCCGGCAGATGCTCCGGAGGGTCAAGATCAGCGACCCGGGAAACACCAATTTCCTCGTAGGTCAGAGCGTGGAGAAGTGGGTGTTCAAGGAAGAGAACGAGCGGATCGCGTCGGAAGGAGACACCCCTGCGAAGGCGGACCCGCAACTCCTGGGGATAACCAAGGCATCCCTTTCCACGGAATCCTGGATCTCGGCGGCCTCGTTCCAGGAGACCACGAAGATTCTCACGGACGCGGCCGTTCACGGACGGGTCGATACCCTGTCCGGCCTGAAGGAGAACGTCATCATGGGAAGGCTCATCCCGGCCGGGACGGGGGGTAAGCTCTACCGGCTCGTCGACATGGAGGCCGATCCGCCGCTCCCCTCCGAGATCAAGGAGGAGCCGACGGAGGAAATGATGGACGAAGAGGAAGAAACCGGTTGACATGGCAACTGTGAAATGATACAAAAAATGCTTTAGTTCCGAATAGTATAGGCGTAACCAGAGGGAAGGATCCGGGAATGCCCACGATCAACCAGCTTGTCCGGAAGGGGCGCGAGTCGGTCGTTCACAGGAGCGACTCCCCCGCGCTGGAACGATGTCCCCAGAAGCGGGGAGTATGCCTGCGGGTGTACACCACGACCCCGAAAAAACCCAATTCGGCGTTGCGGAAAGTCGCCCGGGTGCGGCTTACGAACGGGGTCGAGGTCACCGTATATATTCCGGGGGAAGGGCACAACCTCCAGGAACACTCCGTCGTGCTGATTCGGGGAGGCAGGGTCAAGGACCTCCCTGGCGTGCGGTACCACATCATACGCGGAAAGCTGGATTCCGTTGGTGTCCAGGACAGACGGAAGTCGCGGTCGAAGTACGGAGCAAAACGACCCAAATAGCTTTCCCTGACCGGAACGAGGCAGTTCCTCCCTTTTTTCCCGGCGGTTCCGCCGGAACGGGACACAAGTGATGGTAGCCACCATACTCCGCGGGGCAATCGACTGCGAGTGGTGGCTATCTGTTCGTTCAATGAAGAGGCATAAATGGTGAGGAGGCATTCCTGATGCCAAGACGAGGGTTTGTGTCCAGACGGTCCGGCGGGGCGGATCCGGTCCACGGCGATGCGCTCGTTGCGAGGATGATCAACGGGATCATGCGAAAAGGGAAGAAGACCGTCGCGGAACGGATCGTTTACGGTTCGATGGAAATCATCAAGGATAAGGCGAAGGAGGATCCGGTTGCCGTCCTCAAGAAGGCGGTGGAGAACACCAAGCCCCTCCTTGAGGTAAAGTCCCGCCGCGTGGGGGGTGCAACCTATCAGGTTCCGGTGGAGGTCCGCCCCGAGAGACGCCTTGCGCTTTCGCTACGGTGGATGATCAACTTTGCGAGAGGACGCTCCGAAAAAACGATGGTCGACCGTCTGTCGGGGGAAATCCTGGACGCCTACAACAACCGGGGCCTGACGGTCAAAAAGAAAGAAGACACACACAAGATGGCAGAGGCCAACAAGGCGTTCGCGCATTACCGCTGGTAAACCGCTAAGGATACCGGGAAGGAAGACGAGGAAGTGGCAAGAACCACCCCATTGGGGAAAACCCGGAACATCGGGATCATGGCCCACATAGACGCCGGGAAGACCACCACCACGGAGCGGGTCCTGTACTACACGGGCGTCTCCCACAAGATGGGGGAGGTGCACGAGGGGACCGCGACCATGGACTGGATGGAGCAGGAACAGGAGCGGGGAATTACGATCACCTCCGCCGCGACCACCTGCTTCTGGCGGGACCACCGGATCAATATCATCGACACGCCAGGGCACGTGGATTTCACCATCGAGGTGGAACGATCGCTTCGCGTCCTCGACGGCGCCGTCGCCGTGTTTTGCGCCGTGGGAGGAGTGGAGCCGCAATCGGAGACCGTGTGGCGGCAGGCCGACAAATACCGCGTTCCGCGCCTGGCGATGATCAACAAGATGGACCGGTTGGGGTCCGATTACGACCGCGTCATCCGAATGTTGAGGGAGCGTCTCGGAGCCAACGCGGTTCCGATCCAGCTTCCTTTGGGTAAGGAGGAGGGGTTCCGCGGGATCGTCGACCTGGTGCGGATGAAAGCTGTCGTATGGGATGAGGACACTCTCGGGGCCAAGTACCGGGTCGAGCCCGTCCCCGCGGATATGGAAGGGGCCGTCGCGTCTGCGCGGGAGCGGCTTCTGGAGTCTCTTGCCGATGTTAACGACTCGCTGCTCGAGAAATATCTGGCCGGCAACGAGATCGAGGAGACGGCACTGCAGAAGGCGATCCGGGAGGCGACCATAAGCCTGAGGATCGTACCCGTCCTGTGCGGAACCGCTTTCCGGAACAAGGGAATCCAGCCTCTCCTCGACGCCATCGTCGATTACCTTCCCTCACCTTCCGACGTGCCCCCCGTGGAAGGAATTGATCCGCGCGATGAATCGATCGTCATCCGCCGGCCCGACGACGCGGAGCCATTCGCCGCCCTTGTCTTCAAGATCATGACGGATCCGTTCGTGGGGCAACTCACGTTCCTGCGCGTCTATTCCGGGACGCTGGCCACGGGCGATCAGGTGTACAACTCCACAAGGATGAAGAAAGAGCGGATAGGCCGGATCCTGAAGATGCACTCGAACAAGAGGGAGGAGATCAAGGCGGTCTATGCGGGCGACATCGCGGCGTGCGTCGGCCTGAAAAACGCCTTTACCGGCGAGACATTGTGCGACCCTGACAAGGAAGTCGTTCTGGAATCCATAACCGCGCCCGATCCCGTTATCTCCATCGCCATCGAGCCGAAAACGAAGGCGGACCAGGAAAAGCTGGGACTTTCCCTTCAGAAGCTTGCCCACGAGGACCCCTCCTTCCATGTGAGGGTGGACGAGGAGACGGGGCAGACGCTGATCTCCGGCATGGGGGAACTGCACCTGGAAATCATCGTGGACCGGCTGCTGCGGGAGTTCAAGGTGGAGGCGAGCGTGGGGCGTCCCCAGGTCGCCTACCGGGAGACCGTCACGCGCGCAGCGAAGAACGAGGGGCGCTATGTCCGCCAGACAGGGGGGCGGGGGCAGTACGGCCATGTAAAGCTATCCGTGGAGCCGAACCAGGCCGGGAAGGGACTCGAGTTCGTAAACAAGATATTCGGGGGAGCCGTCCCGAAGGAATACATCCCCGCCGTGGAGAAAGGCGTGCGGGAGGCATCGGAGACGGGAATCGTTGCGGGATATCCCATGGTCGATACGATCGTGACGCTTCTCGATGGTTCCTACCACGATGTGGACTCCTCCGAGATGGCGTTCAAGATCGCGGGCTCGATGGCGTTCAAGGGGGCATGCCAGAGCGCGAATCCCGTCCTCCTGGAGCCGGTGATGTCGGTCGAGGTGGTGAGCCCGGATGAGTTCCTGGGGGATGTCATCGGCGACCTGAGTTCCCGCCGGGGTCGCATCCAGAAGATCGAGGTCCGGGGGAACACTCAGGTGATCGACTCCCACGTTCCGCTTTCGGAAATGTTCGGGTACGCCACGGATCTTCGGTCGAAGACGCAGGGAAGAGCCACCTATAGCATGCAGTTTGACCATTACGAGCCTGCCCCGATCTCCGTAAGCGAGGAAGTTGTCGCGAAAGTGAAGGGCGCCTAGACGAAAACCCGCGAAAGGGAGGGAACGCACATGGCCAAGCAGAAATTCGAGCGCAAGAAGCCGCACGTAAACGTCGGTACGATCGGTCACGTGGATCACGGCAAGACGACCTTGACCGCGGCGATTACGAAGGTATTGGCGACTCGCGGGCTGGCGCAGTTT
>DATHRT010000104.1:0-2294 GCA_035464915.1 Candidatus Limnocylindria bacterium | reverse complement strand
TACAAGGAGGTCTCGGACCGGGTCTTCGGGATCTTCCGCCGCTACACCCCGCTGGTCGAGCCGGTCTCCCTCGACGAGGCGTTCCTCGACATCACCGCGTCCGTGCGGCTGTTCGGCCCCCCGGAGGAGATTGCCCGGAAGATCCGGGCCGAGGTCCGGGCGGAAACGGGACTCACGGTCTCGGCGGGGGTCGCCTCCTCGAAGTTCGTCGCGAAGATCGCCTCCGACATGAACAAGCCCGACGGGCTGACCGTCGTCCCCCGCGGGAAGGAGCAGGAGTTTCTGGGGCCGCTGCGGGTGGGGAGTCTCTGGGGGGTGGGGGAGGCGACCCGGAGCGCCCTCGCGGAAATGGGGGTCCAGACGATCGGGGACCTCGCGGGTGTCCCCGAGGAAGCGGTCGTCCGAAAGCTCGGGAAGCACGGGGCCCACCTGCACCGGCTTGCGCACGGGATCGACGACCGGGAGGTGGAGCCGGAGCGGGAGATCAAGTCGATGGGGCGCGAGGAGACCTTCGACGAGGACCTCCTGGA
Organism: Candidatus Limnocylindria bacterium; assembly: GCA_035464915.1. Classification (GTDB taxonomy): domain Bacteria; phylum Desulfobacterota; class Deferrimicrobia; order Deferrimicrobiales; family Deferrimicrobiaceae; genus CSP1-8. The sequence continues at coordinate 1,764 of DATHRT010000104.1, read as the reverse complement.
GATTCTCGCCCTGAGAAGGGAGTTGCTCGACATCGCCACCCGGACTGCCGCGAGGCTGCGGAGCCACAGGTTGAAGGGGAGGACCGTTACCCTCAAGGTGAAGTATTCCGATTTCCGGCTGGTCACCCGCGAGGTCACTTTTCCCCATGGGATCGACGACGGTGGGGAGATCTTCCGCCAGGCACTGACCCTCCTGGAGAAGACGGAGGCGGGGAAGAAGCCGGTCCGGCTGCTCGGGATCTATCTCTCCAACTTCGGGGGGGAGCCGGGGCGCGACGAGGGATCCGGGCAGATCTCCCTCTTCGGCCACCGGCCGCAACCGGGTGTTCCCGCTCCCCGGGCCCCAAGGGTACGGGACCCTGTGCGGACGGCGAAACTCAACGAAGCGGTGGACCGGATCCGGGGAAAATACGGAGAGAAGGGAGTCCGTCCCGGGACGCTGGCCGACGAGGATTGACCGGGGAGCCAGTCCGGTTCTTCTTTGCTATGAAGGATGCCTTGTTCCGCTGACGCGCGGACTCTTTCCTCACAGGCAGCAAGGATATCAGGGGGGGGTTTACAGCAACTGGTGGCGATTCGCCATCAGTTTTGCTCAAACACCCCCTTCGTACTGCTGACTTCCTCTCCGCTTGCCTTTCCGCCGCTCCGTGGATAATATGGATTTTCCTCGCGTGCCGAAGTGGTGGAACATGGTAGACACGCCATCTTGAGGGGGTGGTGGGGAGACCCGTGGGGGTTCGAGTCCCCCCTTCGGCACCAGTCGAATAATAAAAGGGAATTTGGCCTCGCGCCAAGTTCCCTTTTTTGATGTGATCTACCCATGGGTCCCATTTGGGTCCCGCAGTTCTTGTTCATGCGTGGTTGATCTCCCCCCGTATAACGTGAAATGGTGGTTTGGCCATGAGTCGATTCCCCAGAAACGAGTCCAGCGGCAATCACAAAATGTAGCCCCAAGCTGCCGGATGCGAAGTACGCGTAACGGGATATCGCCTAGTCCGTCTTAAGTAATTGGCAAGGGGGGTTCGTGGAGGAGAAGGTCCCGCCGCCGATCGTCGAGGCGGCCCGAAATGGAGACGCGAGCGCGCTTGCGGCCATCTGCGAGAGGCTCTATCCGCGGATATACCGGTATGTCTCCTACAAGGTGGAAGACCGTCGAGACGCTGAGGATCTGGCGGGCGAGGTCTTCGTCCGGATGCTGAGTGCGATCCGGAATCAGACGGGGAACTTGGAAGCGTGGCTCTTCCGGATCGCCGGGAACGTGCTGACCGACCATTACCGGAAACGGGCCGTCCGATCGGGCGAGATGACACTTCCGGAGGAGATCGCGGGGGGGAGTGATCCGGGCGCCGCAGTGGAACGGAAACTCGATGGTGACCGCTTGAGAAAAGGCCTTCGGGCGTTGACCGAAGAACAGAGGGAAACAGTGATTCTGCGGTTTGTCATGGGATATGACCACGAGGAGGTGGCGACGATGATGGGCCGCTCGGCCGGCGCAGTCCGGGCGCTCCAGTTCCGTGCCCTGGCGGCCCTGAAGGATGTTTTGGAGAAGAGGTCATGAGATCAGCCGAGGAACTCCTCGACATCTGTTTGGAGATGGAATCGCGCGGAGAGGATTGGAAGGCGTTCCTTTCAGCATATCCCGCCCACGTGCAGGAAGTGGAGGAACTGGTCATCCTCGCCCGGGAAGTAAAGGAGGTGTCCGGTCCAGAGGAGGCAATCGCACCAGGGGCTTCCGCGGCCCTCCTTCGGCTGGGACGGGAGTTG
>DATHRT010000103.1:0-16187 GCA_035464915.1 Candidatus Limnocylindria bacterium | reverse complement strand
GCGGGAAGAGGAGGCCGTGAGCCGAGGGGCCGAGCCCCGCGTACCCCTCCCGTTGCCAGTATTTTCTGTTGTGCCGGGACTCGAACCCGGGGCGGGCGAAGTTGGAGATCTCGTACTGGCGGTAACCGGCGCTCACCAGTGCCCTGCGCGCCGCCCCGTAACTCTCCGCCACCTCTTCGTCGGTGGGCATCCGGAGCTCCCCTCGCGCAAGCGCCGCCCGCAGGGGGGTGCCGGGTTCCGGGGCAAGGGCGTACGCCGAGACGTGGTCCGGAAGGAAGGTGACCGTCTGTTCGAGGTCCCCCTCCCAGTCGGCCCCGGATTGCCCCGGTATTCCGAATATGAGGTCGATCCCGAGGGAGTCGAACCCCGCTGCCCGGGCATCCCGGTATGTCCTGCGAATGTCCTCCACGTCATGGATCCGGCCCAGGGTCAGGAGGGTGGCGGGGGAAAAGGACTGCACCCCGACGCTCAGGCGGTTGAATCCCCCGGTCCGCAGTGTCCGCAGCCCATGCGCGCGGATGGTTCCCGGGTTCGCCTCGATCGTGACTTCGGCGCCGGGCATGACCGGAAAGCGGTTCCGGATCGCGGCGAGGAGCCTGCACAGGTCCCCCGGGGCGATCACGGTGGGCGTGCCGCCCCCGAAGTAGACGGTGTCGGCCGCTGCCGCGGCGTCTTCCGGGAACCGCTCCTGGAACAGATCCATCTCCCTCACGAGAAGATCGAGGAACTCGCCGGTGGCGCGGGAGGAAGTCGTGAGGGAATAGAAGTCGCAGTAGGAGCATTTCCGCACGCAGAACGGAACGTGGATGTAGATTCCTCGCACGGGTTCATTTTCCCTCAAGAGGATCCGTTCGACAATGGCCCCCCGGTTTTATCGCACGGCGTTTTACGGGGAAGAGTCTTCCCGGCTCAACCGGAAGGAGAAAAAATCATTATCGTAAATGAATATTTTTCCGGGTTCGGCCATCTAAAGGAAAACGTAAATCGTTCTCCCGAGGAATGAAGTTTTTCCCGGAGAATGCCGATAGAGAGAGAGAATAATAAAGAAAGCCGCCAGGTAGACCCAAGACGATCGTACCCCGGCCCGCGAGGAGAGCGACATGAAAAACCGATCAAGGAAGTGGAGGTCCTGGCAAAAGGCGGTTTTCGCGGCGTCGCTTCTTGTCATCTTCGGGACAGTGGTCTTTTCGGTTTCGCCGGAACGGTTGGCGTGGCAGGGGCCGCTGGTCATGGGTACGCTCGCCATGCCGACTCCCAACCCGGCGAAGGTCGTCCTTCTGGAACAGCGGGCCCAGTCCGATTCGCTGATTTCCCTCATGGGATTCTTGTCCGTGGCGGGCATCCTCGCGCTCAGCGGGAAATGGCTTTTCGTGAAGCCCTCCCCGAAGAAAGTAAGGGAGAAATTGGTGTACCCCCTCGTCTTCCCCTGAAACGCCTCGGGAGATAGCGTTCTTTACGAATTCCCAGGCGGGTTCATTCCGCCCGTATTCCATCCTCCCCCGACCGAAACCGATGGCACGGTTCGGATTTTTCGCCCCGCTGCCGTTTGCCTGACCCCATGCCCCTTGACAGGGGATACGGCTTTGGGATATTTCTATTCTGTTACTGAATAGCCATTCATTTTCTCTTCGTCCCGAACCGCATTTCCTTCCGGGAGGTGGGAATCATGTTTCCGAAAATTCGCCGCGTTGCCGTACTGGGGGCAGGCGTCATGGGGTCGGGGATCGCGGCCCATCTGGCCAATGCCGGCATCCCCAGCCTGATGCTGGATATCGTGCCCCCGAGCCTGAGCGACGAGGACAGGAAGAAGGGGCTGACGGAGACGTCCCCCGCCTTGCGCAACCGGTTCGCCGCCAAGGGGCTCGAGGGGATCCGAAAAAGCCGCCCCGCCCTCCTCTACTCGCAGAAGGACCTCGGGCTTATCTCGATCGGCAACTTCGACGACGATCTCGCCAAGGCAGCGGATTGCGACTGGATCGTCGAGGTGGTAACGGAAAACATCGACATCAAGAAAGCGCTCTACGACCGGATCGAGGCGGTCTGGAAGCCCGGTACGATTGTCACTTCCAACACCTCCGGAATCGCCATCTCCCAGATGATGGAGGGGCGATCGAAAAAATTTCGCCGGCATTTTCTCGTGACCCATTTCTTCAACCCCGTCCGGTACATGAAGCTTCTCGAGCTTGTTTCGGGCAAGGACACCGATCCGGAGATCCTGCGGGGCATCGCCGAATTCGGAGAGCGCCGGCTGGGAAAGGGAATCGTCTACGGAAAGGACACCCCCAATTTCATCGGCAACCGCATCGGCGTCTTCGCGATGATGTACGCGATGCACGCGATGATGGAGGACGGCCTGTCGATCGAGGAGGTGGACAGGATTCTGGGGCCGGCGATGGGGCGTCCGAAGTCCGCGGCGTTCGGCACGGCCGACCTGGTCGGAATCGACACGCTTCTCCACGTATCCGACAACGTGTACCGCAATCTCCCCGCCGACCCGCAGCGGGAGTCGTTTCTCCCGCCGCCGTTCGTGAGCGAGATGGTCAATCGCGGATGGCTCGGCCGGAAAGCCGGGGGGGGCTTCTTCAAAATGGAGGGGAAGGGCGAGGCGAAGAAAAAGCTCGTCCTCGACTACGGGCTGCTCGACTACCGGCCAACCACGAAGGTGAGTTTCCCCTCGCTCGACGCCGCGAAGGGGGAGGAGGACGCGGGGGAAAGGATCCGGAAGGTGATCGGGGGCGACGACAAGGCCTCCGCGTACGCCTGGAAGGTCCTCTCCGAGTCCCTCCTCTACTCGGCCCGGCGGATCCCCGAGATTGCCGACGACGTCGTAAATATCGACAATGCGATCCGGTGGGGGTTCAACTGGACGCTCGGCCCCTTCGAAACGTGGGATGCCATCGGGTTGGCGGATTCAGTCGGCCGGATGCGGAGCGAAGGAAAAGCGATCCCGGAGAACGTGGAGAAGATGCTCGCCGCCGGAAAGACGTCGTTCTACCGCAGGCCGGGCGGCACCCTCGAATTCTATGACTTCGCCAGCGGGGCGTACGTTCCTGTCCCGGTTTCTCCCGACGTCATCTTCCTCCCGGCCCTCAAGGAGCGGAACAAGGTGGTGAAGGGGAACCAGGGGGCCACGCTGTACGACGTCGGCGACGGCGTCCTGTGCCTCGAGTTCCATACCAAGATGAACGCGGTGGACGGTGACATCGTCTCGATGATGAACGAGGGAGTTGCGCTCGCCGAGAAGGAGTTCGCCGGGATGGTGATCGCCAATCACTCGGAGAACTTCTGCGTCGGCGCGAACCTGATGCTCGTTTTCCTGGAGGCGCAGAACAAGAACTTCGGAAACATCGAGACGATGGTCCGGGAGTTCCAGAACGCCTGTATGCGGCTGCGCTATTCGGAAAAGCCGGTCGTGGCCGCCCCGGCGGGAATGGCTCTCGGAGGGGGGGCCGAGATCTGCCTGGGTGCGGACCGGATCCGGGCCGCCGCCGAGACGTACATGGGGCTCGTGGAAGTGGGCGTCGGGCTCCTCCCGGCGGGAGGCGGGACGAAAGAGATGGTGATCCGGCACCTCGAGGGGATCCCGGACGGGGTGACGGCGGATCCGCTTCCCTTTCTCCGGAAGGCGTTCGAGACGATCGGAATGGCGAAGGTGGCCACTTCCGCGAAGGAGGCGAGGGAACTGGGGTTCCTGCGCCCGTGCGACAGGATCACGATCCAGCGCGATTTCCTCATCCAGGAAGCGAAGAATACGGTTCTCGCCATGACCCGGGAGGGGTACGAGATGCCCCGCCCGCGGACGGACATCACCCTGCCCGGCAGGTCGGAGTTTTCCAACTTTGCGTATGCGCTCTACGCGATGAGAGTGGCCGGGCACATCAGCGAGTTCGACGAACGGATCGGGCGGAAAATCGCCTTCGTGATGACCGGCGGGGAAGTCCCGCGGGGCACGAGGCTCTCCGAGCAGGATCTCCTGGACCTCGAGCGGGAGGCGTTCCTGTCGCTGTGCGGAGAGGAAAAGACCCAGGCCCGCATCCAATATATGTTGATGAAAGGGAAGCCGCTGCGCAATTAGGGGGCACCTTTCACGAGGAGGACTCCGATGGCAAAGGCCTACATCATATCCTCGGTGCGGACGGCGGTCGGCAGGGCGTACCGCGGAAGCCTGAAGGATACGCGGCCGGACGACCTGGGGGCCATTGCGGTCCGCGGGGCGATCGAACGGATTGCGAACCTGGATCCGAAGCAGGTGGACGACGTCATCCTCGGCTGCGCCATGCCGGAAGGCGAGCAGGGAATGAACGTGGCGCGGATCTGCGCTCTGAAAGCGGGATTGCCCGATTCGGTTTCCGGAATGACGATCAACCGGTTCTGCTCCTCGGGCCTGCAGGCGATCGCCATGGCGGCGGAGAAGATCCTGGCCGGCTTCGCCGACATCATCGTGGCCGGCGGCACCGAGTCGATGACGATGGTTCCGATGGGAGGGAACAAGCCGTCCTTCAACCCCGAGATCGTCGAGGAACGTCCCGAGGTCTTCATGCCGATGGGACTCACCGCCGAACAGGTCGCCCGAAAATACAAGGTCACCCGGGACGACCAGGACGTCTTCGCCTTCCACAGCCACAGGAAGGCGCTGGCGGCGATCAAGGAGGGGAAGTTCCGGGACGAGACCGTGCCCGTTGCCACGACCGTCTACGACGCGAAGGACGGGGGGAGGCCGGTCCCGCGGGAGATCGTCTTCGAGGTCGACGAAGGTCCGCGTGCCGACACCACGATCGAGGCGCTGGCGAAGCTTTCGCCGGCGTTTGATCCGAAGGGGACCGTCACCGCGGGAAACGCCTCGCAGATGAGCGACGGGGCCGCCGCGGCCGTGGTCGTCTCGGAGAGGGCGCTGAAAGGCTTGCGCGCCGAGCCCCTGGCGCGGTTCCTCGGTTTCGCCGTCGCGGGGGTTCCGCCCGAGATCATGGGAATAGGGCCTGTGGAGGCCGTGCCGAAGCTCTTGAAGCGGCTCAGGATCAAGCTGACACGCGTCGATCTGATCGAATTGAACGAGGCGTTCGCGGCCCAGTCCCTCCCCGTCATCCGGGAGCTGGGCTTAGACCCCGACCGGGTGAACGTGAACGGAGGAGCGATTGCCCTCGGACACCCGCTGGGGTGCACGGGAGCGAAGCTCACGGCGACGCTGCTCCACGAGATGAAGCGGCGGGACGCAACGCTGGGATTGGTCACCATGTGCATCGGCGGCGGGATGGGGGCCGCGGGGCTGTTCGAAAGAGCGTAGGGCGGAACCTGCGGCACGAGTACGGGACCGGGCCGTCCGGCGGAAGCCGGGCGGCCTTTTTTTGTTATGGTTGGCGAACCGGCGAACCGGACGATATGCGAAAAGGCTTCGCTGCCCGGGGGGGACCGGACGGCGAAGCCTTGAGGCGAAGGGATAAGGAAGGAGATGAATGCAAAAGGAAGAGGGGGCCTCCTTCTGCATACTGTATACACGATAATAGGGGGACTGCTCCATCCTGTCAAGAAGAATTTGCGAATACGGATTTCATCATGCGGGGTGTTCCGGAAGGAATGCGTTGACAGGGGAATAGATAGGCTATAATATCGATAGGATATATCGTTAATGTTGTATATTCTAGATTGTGTTTCGATTATTCCCAGGAAGGGAAAGGAGCAATCCGATGGAGGATTCGTACCGGCCGGAAACGATCGCCCTGCACGGCGGGCAGAAACCGGACCCGTCGACCAACGCGAGAGCGGTGCCGATTTACCAGACGACATCGTATGTGTTTCACGACACGGCCCACGCCGCGCGTCTGTTCGGGCTCCAGGAGTTCGGCAATATCTACACCCGAATCATGAACCCGACCACCGACGTCCTCGAACAACGGATTGCGCAGCTGGAGGGGGGGACCGGGGCCCTGGCGGTGTCATCCGGCCAGGCGGCGGAAACGCTCGCGCTCCTGAACATCGCCCATGCGGGAGATGAAATTCTCTCGTCGGCGTCCCTGTACGGGGGGACGTACAACCTGTTCCACTACACCTTCCCCAAGATGGGAATCAGCGTGAAGTTCATCGACCCCTCCGATCCGCAAAATTTCCGTAAGGCGATCACGAAGAAGACCAAGGCGATCTTTGCCGAGTCGATCGGGAATCCGAAGCTCGACACGCTGGACAACCGGGCGGTGGCCGACATCGCCCACGAGGCGGGCATCCCGCTGGTGATCGACAACACGATGCCGTCCCCCTACCTTCTGCGGCCGTTCGACCACGGCGCCGATGTCGTCATCCACTCCACGACGAAGTTCATCGGGGGGCACGGCACCTCGATAGGCGGGATCATCGTCGATTCGGGAACGTTTAACTGGGGAAACGGCAACTTTCCGCAGTTCACCGAACCGGACCCTTCCTACAACGGAGTCAAATTCTGGGAGGTCTTCGGCGACTTCCCGGGCCTGGGCAACGTTGCGTTCATCATCAAGGCGCGTGTGCAGCTCCTGCGGGATCTGGGTCCGGCGATGTCCCCCTTCAACGCCTTTCTCTTCCTCCAGGGGGTGGAGACCCTCCCCCTGCGGATGGAGCGGCACAGCACGAATGCGATGGCGGTGGCCCGGTTCCTGTCGACCCACCCGAACGTCACCTGGGTAAACTACCCGGGTCTGCCCGACCACCCGCAGCACGCCCTCGCGAAGCGGTACCACCACCGTGGGCTGTACGGCGCGATCCTGGGGTTCGGAATCAAGGGGGGGATGGAGGCGGGAAAGAAGTTCATCGACAACGTGAGGTTGTTCTCCCACCTGGCCAACATCGGGGACGCCAAAAGCCTTGTGATCCACCCGGCGTCGACGACGCACCAGCAACTCACCGGCGAGGAGCGGCTCGCGACGGGAGTGACCGACGATTACGTCCGGCTCTCGGTGGGGCTGGAAAGCATCGACGACATCCTCGAGGACCTGGACCAGGCGCTCCGGAAAACGTAAACGGCGGGAAAAAAAACACCCGGAGGGGGGTATCCCTATCCCCCTCCGGGCTCATTCGGGTATCGACTTTTTATTCCCCGTGCGCCTACGCGGCCTTCCCCGCATTCTTGCGGACGTGCTCGCAGGCCCGCAACACTTCGCTCTTGAACTGGTCGAAATCGACCTGCATCCCGTTGATGTACGTGCTCCAGCCGGCCTGGGACTTGGCCCAGTGGACGGCGTCCTCGATCTCGGCGTCCGTCGCCCCGTTCAGCTTCGCCAACTCCGTGTGGTAGACGGCGCAGTACCGGCACCTGGTGGTCGCCGCGATGCCCACCCCGATCAGTTCCCGGTACTTGTTCGGGATCGGCCCCTCCTCCATCTGCACCCGCTTGAACAGATCCCACTCGAGCTTGAGCGACGAATCCGGTAAGAGCTTGAAAAAGCCGGGGACCAGTCCGAAGGTCTCCTTGATCTCCTTGTACACCTCGTCACGTTTCATGGCTTCCCTCTCAACATCCGTGATATGACCCATTGGTTTCTGAAGATGCTATTCCTTATACCAACATTTACTTCTTCCTTTGATGCGCAAGACCCGTTGGCGGTTCCTTCCCGTCCGGGGATTATCCTATCCGTCCGTTACGGTTCGCTTTCTTTTCGGAAGAAGTGCGCCGCCTCGAGGGGGATGTCGAGTGCCACGGTGTCCCCTTCCCGGATCGATTTGTCGTTGGTGAGAACGGACAAGGGGAGGCCGTCCACGCGGACCTGAAGCAGTACCTCGCGCCCGAGGTTCTCCAACGACGTCACCGTGCCCGTGACCGGGGATCCGGCTGTCCCCCGGGCGATCCCGATATGCTCCGGGCGGATACCAAAAAGAATCTCTGCCGAGCCGATGCTTCGGACCCGCGCGGCCGGACCGGGCGGGAGCAAAAGCCTCGCTTCGCCGAGGCGTAGGTACAGATCCCCCCCCTCCTCCCGGACGGAGGCATCCACAAGATTCATCGGGACCTGGCCGATGAAGGAGGCGGCGAAGGGCGTTTCCGGGCGTTCGTAGAGGTCCTCCGGCGTCCCCGTCTGGACGATCCGGCCGTCCCGAAGCAGCGCGATCCGGTCCCCCAGGGTCATCGCCTCGGTCTGGTCATGGGTGACGTACACGGCGGTGACGCCGAGTTCCCGTTGGAGCCGTTTCAGCTCGCTTCTCGTCGACGCCCGAAGCCCGGCGTCGAGATTGGACAGGGGTTCGTCGAGGAGGAAAAGCGCGGGCTTGCGGACGATCGCGCGGGCGATGGCCACGCGCTGCCGCTGTCCGCCGGAAAGTTCCGCGGGCCTTGCCTCGCGGATATCCCCGATCCCGAGCATCCCTGCCGCCTGGTTCACCGCCTTGTCGATCTCGTCCTTTGTAACCCCCGCGACCCGCAGCGGAAAAGCGATGTTTTCGAAGACAGTCAGGTGCGGATAGAGAGCGTAGCTCTGGAAGACCATGGCCACGTTCCGCTCCTTCGGGGAGACGAACACCTTCCCGTCGCGCGAGGCGACCACCCTCCCGCCGAGACGGATCTCGCCGGAGTTCGGCTTCACGAGGCCCGCCGCCAGGTTGAGGACGGTCGATTTCCCGCAGCCGCTGGGACCGAGCAGGACGAAGAACTCCCCCTCGCCGACCGCCAGGTCAACGCCGCGCACGGCGCGCACCGGCCCCCGGAGGGAGAGGAACGTCTTGCTTACCGCGGAAAACGTGAGCCTCATCCCTTTATGGCTCCCCGTGTCAGTCCCTGGATGATCCGGCGCTGGAATACGAGCGTGAGCAGAACCACCGGGACGGTCGTCAGAACCGAGGCGGCCATGACGACGCCCCATGGGATCTCCCCGTGCAATCCCTCGAACAGGGCGATTCCGACCGGCACCGTACGGGCCGCGTGGTCCGTTGTCAGCATCAGGGCGAACAGGAATTCGTTGAAGGCGAAGATGAAGGCGAGCAGCGCTGTGGAAAAGATGCCCGGGGCTGCTACGGGGAAGATCACCTTCCGCAGTATCGCGAGGCGGGAGCACCCGTCGATGAGCGCGGCCCGGTCGAGGTCCGCCGGCACCTGGGCGAAATAGCTCGTCAGGATCCACAGGGAGAGGGGAAGGATCCAGGCGATGTAGGGAAGGACAAGCGCCGGGTAGGTGTTGATCCACCCCAGGTTTCCCATGACCTGGAACAGGTAGCTCACCATGCTCACCGGCGGGAAGAGGGAGACCGCGAGAATGCAAAGGAGAAAGAGGATTCTGCCGGGGAGAGGGAGACGGGTGATGGCGTAGGCTGCCGGCGAGGCTATGGCGACACAGAAGGCGGCGCTCAGCCCCGAGACGATGAGGCTGTTTCGCAAGTATTCGGGGAAATGCAGCGAGGTCGTCCGAAGCACGGAGACGAAATGAGCGGCCGTGACGGTAAACCCTGCGTCAGGTGAAAGGAAATCGGGACGCACGCTCACCGCCGTCAGGGCCATGTACAGGATCGGGCCGAGGGAAAAGATTGCAATCCCCAGGGCGCCGGCCCGGTACAGAAGGCGGACCTGTGTCTGGTCGCTCATGCCAGTTCCCTCCCGAACCGCCCGACACGCACGTACAGGACGGAGAGGCCGAAGGCGACCAGGAACAGGGCGACGGACACCGCCGAACCGTACCCGAAATCGCCGCCGAGGAAGTATTGGTAGCCGTACAGGGAGAGGGACGTGGTGCTTCCCCCGGGTCCGCCGCCGGTGAGAACGAACACCAGATCGAAGACACGGAGGGCGTCGATTGTCCGGAACAGGAGAGCGACCACGATGACGGGGGACAGAAGCGGCAGCGTGATCCGGGTGAAGCGGCGGGCGAACCCGGCCCGGTCGATCTCCGCCTGGAGGTACAGGTCCTCCGGGATTCCGGAGAGCCCGGCGAGAAGGATGATCGCCACGAACGGCGTGGTTTTCCAGGCGTCCGCCGTGACCAGAGACGCGAACGCCCCGATCGGTGTTCCGAGCCAGTTCACCGGATGGTCGGAAAGCCCGAAAAGCCCCACCAGATAGTTCGCCAGTCCATAGTGGTAGTTGTAGACCAGCTGGAACACCCTTCCGGACACCGCCGCGGGGAGGGCCCACGGGACCAGCACACATGCCCGGAGCAGCCCCCGCGCGGGAGACGGGCGTGCGAGCAGGAGCGCGAAGGCAAGACCCAGAAACAGCTCCAGGGGGACGGAAACCAGCGTGAAGAGGCAGGTGAAGCGCATTGCCTGCCAGAACCCCGGGTCCGACAGCATCGCCCGGTAGTTTTCCAGTCCGAGGAACCGTTTCGGAAGGAAGGTCACGTCCTGCATCAGGCTGCCCGCAAACGTCCCGATTACCGGCACGATCACGAAGACCGCCACGAAGGCCGAAAGCGGAGCAAGGAATGCGTATCCGCGGGCGATTTCTCCCGGGGTGGGGTCGCCCGGGAGGGAAGGCGGCCGTCTCCTCGGATCCTCCGGACGATTCCCCATCGCGGTTATTTCCCGTGGTACCGGGAGACGACCGCCTGCATCTCCTTCTGGGCGGCGGCCAGCGCCTTCCCGGGGGAGATGTTTCCCGACAGCGCGGCGTTCAGGTGCTTCTGGAGGATCTCGGAGAGCTGCGTGTAGTAGGGCAGGATCGGGCGCGGCCGCGCGTTTACGAAGACCGGCCTGAGTTTACGGAAATGCGGGAGTCGGGCGAGAACCTCGGGATCGCCGTAGACGTCCATGCGCCCGGGGCTCCAGCCCAGGCCGAGAGCCAGACGCTTCTGCACCGCGTACGAGCCGAGAAAGCACAGGAAACGCACGCTCTCTGGCTTCGCGTCGCTGTACCGGGAGATCCCCGCGTGCCAGCCCCCGAGGGTGGACACGCTGCGTCCCGGGGCGAAGGAGGGGACGGGCGCGATGGCGGTGACGTTCCTGACCGGGGATCCCTGCGCCTCGTGAAGCGGCCACGCGTACGGCCAGTTCCGCTCGAACAGGGCGTTCCCGCCCTGGAAGAAGAGCCGCACCTCCTCCTCCTTCATCCCGGTGAACGTGCTGGGCGGCGATACCCCGTGCCGGTGGATGAGATCGCGCATGAAACCGAGCGCCTTCCGGTTGGCCGGCGTGTCGACGGACACGGATCCTTCCCCTACCGTGAAGCCGCCGTCTCTGCCGGCGAACTCGAGGAAGTCGCAGATAAGCCCCTCGTACTGGGCCCCTTGCCAGACGAAGCCGAAAAACCCGGGGTTCTCCCGTCGTTCTCCCTGCTGCACCTTCTTCGCGTACCGCAGGAGCTCATCCAGGGTGCGCGGTGGCCCGCCGACGCCGTATTTTTTCAGCAGGTCGCTCCGGTAGTAGAGAACCCCCCCGTCGACATACACGGGCAGTGCGACAAGGCTCCCCTCGTAGGTGTCGGCAAGTTCCATGATCCGGGGAAAGAAGGCCTTCCGGTCCCCGCACCCGCCTGCCGCAAAGTGCGGGTCGAGGGGAGCGAGCCACCGGGAGGCGGCGAACTGTGCGAGCCATGCCACGTCCATGAGGAAGACGTCGGGGTCGCTCTTTCGGGATTTGAGCGCAACGACCAGGCTCTGCCGGCGCAGTCCCGTATCGGTGGGCTGGCGCAGGAGTTCGACGCCGATCCCCGTCTCGGCCGTAAAATCACGCACGAGCCGCTCCCAGAAATCGAATTCGGCCGAAGCTCCTCCGACGGCGAATGTGATCGTCTTCCCCTCCGCCCGCACGCCTCCGAGGGATGCGATCGGCAGCCAGGCCGCAAGGACCGCAAGGAGAGCGATTCGCACTTTCACAGCCGCCCCCTGTTTCGAAATCCGGGATTTTGTGTCTAAATATGATGAAAACAGAAAACGAACGAAACGGGCAAGGTCCAAATCCGCGAATCCCCGTAGACATGATCCGAAATCTCATGGAAACTGTCAGGATTGCCGGAAGACGTGGAACCATCCGGGTTCCCAAGGATTCCCGGCCCGGCTTCGAACCATCTGCTCCGGAGGAGAGGAATGGAAAAACCTGTGAATACCGCGACGGCCGCATGGGTCCTGGTCCTCCTTCTTGCCGCTGTCGCCCTGGCGAGCGCGCAGGACCAGGGAAAGGGAGGACCCCCCCCGGCCCTGGTGACGGTCTCCGAGATCCGGGAAGGGATGGTCGATCCGGAGGCGGAGTTCGTGGGAACCGTCTACTACCCCGAGGTCTCCGAGGTTTCTTCCGAAGTGAGCGGCAGCGTGGTGGAGGTACGCTTCGAGGAGGGGCACAGGGTTCGGAAGGAAGATGTCCTGGTTCGTCTCGATTGGGATCTGCTCGAGAAGACCCTCCAGAGCACCCGGGCGACCCACGAACAGACGCTGGCAGAGCTGGAAAGGGCTACCCTCGACCTGAAGCGGATCGAGAAGCTTTACCGTGAGGATTCCATCGCGGAGCAGGTGTACGACGAGAACCGGTTCCGCGTGAAATCCCTGGGAAAGAAAGGGGAATCCCTCAAGGCGGACGTGGAGCGGCTGGAAGTCGAATTGTCGAAGAAAACGATCCGGGCGCCTTTTGCAGGCATTGTCATAAAAAAGAATGTCGACAGGGGGGAATGGCTTTCCCCGGGGACCGCGGTGGCGACCCTGGCGCGGGACGACACCATGGACGTCGTGGTCGAGGTCCCGGGCGATGTGTTGCCCTTCGTGAGGAAAGGAGGGAGAGTCAGGGTCCGGACCGCGGGAAAGGAAATCCAGGGAACGGTGTTGGCAATCATTCCCCGGGGGGATATTTCGACCCGGACCTTTCCCGTGAAAATCCGGGTGCCGAACCGGTTTTCCCTGATCGAAGGGATGGAGGCAAGAGTGGGGATCCCTTCCGGAAGGAGGGAGAAGACCTTGCTCATCCCCCGGGACGCTCTCGTCACCGCGATGGGGCAGACCATGGTGTTCACGGTTGTCGACGAGAAAGCGAAGAAGGTGCAGGTTACGGTGACCCGGTACGTGGGGAAAGAAATCGCAATTCAGGCGGACGGACTCGAGACAGGAATGGAGGTGCTCATCAAGGGGAACGAGAGAATCCGGGACGGCCAGCCGGTGTCGGTCAGAAAGGACGGGGAGCGGTCATCCGGTCCGACGAACGGGGAGAGAAAATGACCCGTCGCGCAATATCCGCAGTCACGGGGGGCGTGGCATGGACCCGGTAAAATTCGCCATATCGAAGCCCGTCACCATCATCGTGGGGATCATCCTGGTGGTCCTGTTCGGGCTGATCGGCCTGTCCCGCCTCCCGTACCAGCTCACCCCGTCGGTGCAGGAGCCGGAAATCACCGTGACCACCACCTGGACGGGAGCGGCGCCCAACGAGGTCGAGCGGGAGATCATCGACGAGCAGGAAGAGACGCTGAAAGGCATCCCCGGGCTCGTGGATATGGAGAGCACCTCGGCCAACGGCCAGGGGACGATCACTCTCCGGTTCCGCACGGGGACCGATGTGGACGTCGCCCTGCTCCGCGTGTCGAACAAGATCAACGAGGTCCCCTCCTATCCCTTAAACGTCGATAAGCCCGTGATCAGCGCCACGGGGGCCGCCACCTCTCCCGTCATCTGGATGATCCTCAAGGCGAACAAGGGGAATCCCAACCCCGTCGAGGAGTACGGGACCTTCTTCGAGGATGATGTGCGCCAGTACCTGGAGCGGATTCCCGGCGTCGCCGATCTCTTCGTGCGCGGGGGGACGGCAAAGGAACTGCACGTCGTCGTCTCTTCGGAGAAACTCGCCGCCTACGATCTCACCCTGTCCGACGTGATCCGCGCGCTGCAGACGGCGAACGTGAACGTCTCCGCGGGGAGCGTCAGCGTGGGACGGAAGGACTACCGGATCCGGTCCGTCGCGGAATTCGTCGTCCCGGGGCAGGTGGGAAAGGTGGTGCTGCGGTCCACGGGTCAGCGGCGCATCCTGCTGTCGGACGTCGCGGCCGTCCGGATCGGGTACGCGAAGCGGACCGTTTCGATGATCCACAACGGCGAGCCCGGACTCGCGGTCGGTGTGAAGCCGGAGCCCGGATCGAACATCCTGGAGCTGACCGACCGGGTCGAGGCGGCGTACAAGGAACTCAACGCCACGACCCTTGCAGCGCAGAATATCCACCTCGATTGGGTGTATGACCAGCGGCCCTACATCCGGGGGGCGATCGGCCTTGTTCGGCAGAACATCACGATCGGCGGAACGCTGGCGGTCCTCGTGCTCCTGGTCTTCCTGCGCAGCGTCTCCTCCACGGTGATCGTCGCCACGGCGATCCCCATCAGCGTCATCGGCACCTTCATCTTCCTTTGGATCTTCGGGAGGAGCTTAAACGTCGTAAGCCTCGCGGGGATCTCCTTCTCGGTGGGGATGCTTCTGGACAGCGCCATCGTGGTCCTGGAGAACATCGACCGGCACCGGAAGATGGGGAAGGACGCGTTCGCGGCTTCCTACGACGGCGCCCGGGAGGTCTGGGGGGCCATCCTGGCGTCCTCCGCCACGACGGTTGCGGTCTTCCTGCCGGTCATCTTCGTCGAGGAGGAGGTGGGGCAGCTTTTCCGCGACATCGCCATCGCGGTGACGACGGCGATCAGCTTGAGCCTGTTCGTCTCGGTATTCGCCATCCCGATGATGTCGAACCAGCTCTTCCGGCGCCTGAAATTCAAGGCGCACGGGACCCGCAACATGCAGGAGAACCTGGTCCGGGCGGGAAACCGCATGGTCGACTCTCTGATGGCGGTCCTGCACCTCGTGACGAAGAACACCGCGACCCGTCTCATGACGATTCTGGGGCTTACGGTTTTCTCGATCGGGACCGCATGGCTGCTGTTTCCCAAGATGGAATACCTTCCCCAGGGGAACCGCAATCTCGTGATCAACATCCTCGTTCCCCCGCCCGGCCTCTCCTACGGAGAGAGGAAGGAGATCGGGGAGTACATCTTCTCGGAAGCGGACCCGTACATGGGCAAGGGGAAGGACGGGATTCCGGGGATTCGGAACCTCTTCTACGTGGGGTCCGATTTCATCAATATTTTCGGGGCGATCAGCACCGAAGAGCAGCGGGCGCGCGAACTTCTCCCCCTGTTCACCCGGATCATGCGCGGCATTCCGGGGATGTTCGGGGTAAGCATCCAGGCGGGAATTTTCCAGACCCGACTCGGGCGCGCCAGAACGATCGACGTGGACATCAGCGGATACCAGCTTGGGCAGGTTGTCCAGGCGGCCGGCATCCTGTTCGGGGCGATCCAGAAAGAGATCCCGGGGTCCCAGGTCCGCCCCGTCCCCTCCCTCGACATCTCCTACCCGGAGGTCCGGCTCCACCCCGACCGCGACCGGCTCCGCTCGGTGGGGATGACGGAGACCGATTTCGGGATTGCCACGGACGTCCTGCTCGACGGGCGGAAGGTGGGGGATTTCCGGCCGGTCGGGGAGAAGGCGATCGATCTCGTCGTCCTGTCGTCCGAGAAGGACGTCGACACGCCCGAAAAACTCTATGGCTCCCTCGTGGCGACTCCCGTCGGTAAGGTCGTCCCGATCTCCTCCCTGGCGGGCATCGAGCGCACCGCGGGGATCACGGAGATCCGCCACCTGGAACGGAAGCGGACGATTACGCTGGAAGTTACGCCTCCCGAGAACATTCCGCTGGAGTCCGCCATGGACACGATCCATGACAAGATTCTGGGATCCCTCGAGAAGGCGGGGATGCTCGCGGGGACCTCGCACCGGTTGAGCGGGGCGGCCGACAAGCTCACGGTGGCGAGAAGGACCCTGCAGTGGGACTTTCTCCTCGCCCTGGCGATCACCTATCTCCTGATGTCGGCCCTGTTCGAGAATTTCCTCTACCCCTTTATCATCCTGTTCACCGTTCCGCTCGCCGCCGCCGGGGGGTTCGTCGGGCTTAAGCTGGTCAACCTGTTCATCCGGCCTCAGCCGCTGGACATCCTGACCATGCTCGGGTTCGTCATTCTCATCGGCGTGGTGGTCAACAACGCGATCCTGATCGTGCACCAGGCCCTGAACTACATCCGGCACGAGGGAATGGAGTACCGGGAGGCGGTCCTTCTGTCCGCGCGCACGAGGATCCGGCCGATCTACATGACCGCGATCACGAGCATCTGCGGGATGCTCCCTCTTGTCGTGTTTCCGGGGCCGGGGTCCGAGCTGTACTGCGGCCTGGGAAGCGTCGTGCTGGGTGGGCTTGCCCTTTCCACCGTATTCACCCTGTTCGTCATCCCGGCCCT
>DATHRT010000102.1:0-3398 GCA_035464915.1 Candidatus Limnocylindria bacterium | reverse complement strand
ACGGCGTCCACGACGATCAACCGGAAGGATTTCGGCCTCACGTGGAACAAGGCGATCGAAGCCGGAGGGGTTGTCGTGGGCAATGAGGTGGAAATCACCATCGACATCGAGATCGTGCAGGAGGGGTGACCTGGGGGAATTTTGTGAAACGATCCGGAACAAGGGAATGATGGGGCACCGGCGGATCGGAAATACACCGGGAGGAAAGGCATGGCAATTGTCTTCGTAAGTATTGCCCCCCTCGGGACGGCGACTACCAGCCTTTCGTCCTACGTGGCCGGGGTGGAGCGTGTTCTCAAGGACAGCGGCCTGAAAAGCCAGCTCACGGCCATGGGGACGATCATCGAGGGAGACATCGACGCGATCCTGCCGGTCCTGCGGCGGATGCACGAATTGCCGTTTGCCGAGGGCGCCGTGCGCGTATCAACGCTGATCAAGATCGATGACCGTCGCGACAAGACTTCGTCCATCGAGGGAAAGGTACGGTCGGTGATGGAGAAAATGGAAGGGTAGGGGTCGGGTCCCCCCGCGTATCCGCCCGGAAGCCCGCGCTACCGGTTCCTTGCCGGTGGAAGAAAAAAAGGACTTGGCCGGCATCGGCCAAGTCCTTGATATGAAATGGTGGCCCCTCGCAGAATTGAACTGCGGACACGAGGATTTTCAGTCCTCTGCTCTACCATCTGAGCTAAAGGGCCACGTTCGGGAACGAACAATTGTAATGATACCGGCCAGACCCTGTCAAGCGCCGGTCGCCGAGTTTTCATGGACGACGATCGTCCTGCACACCTTGTCGTGAAGCCCCTGCTTGCGCGTGTCGAAGGCGGCCCATACGTATCCGACGTTGAGGGTCAGGTCGCACAGGAAATATCCGAGCCAACGCAGAAACGCCTTGCGGTAGTCGAGGGAAGACCCGTCCTCGTTGAGCACCTTGATCCGGAGGGCCATTTTGCCGAAGGTCTGGCCGTAGGCACCGTGGAGGTATACGTAGTAGAAGACCGGGAAGAGGAGGAAGAAGACGACTCGGGCCAGGTTCTCCACCGAGAGCTGGTCGAACCCGATCCCGTTGTCGAGTCCGGTCGGGGTCCACAGGCCCGCGTCCGCCCCCATCCGGTCCACCAGGATGAAAAGGTTGAACGCGGCGAGGAGAAGGATGAGGTCGATGACGCGCGCGACCAGGCGGATCCAGAACCCCGCGTAATGGTATTCTTCCCTCATCGTGAGCAAGCCCGTCATAGGTTCCCGAAATGGTACATCACCATGCTTACCGCGGCGATGGCGGCCGTCTCCACCCGCAGGATCCGAGTTCCGAGCCCTGCGCGGACATACCCGGCCCGCTCCGCCTCCCTCACTTCGTCTTCCGAGAATCCCCCCTCGGGACCGATGAGAAGCGCCACACGTTTTGCCTCCCCCATGTCGGACAGGACCTTCTTCAGCCCGAACCGCCCCTCTCCCTCGTAGAAGACGATTCGTCCGTCCGCCGCGGCTCCGGAAGCCAGCGCATCGTGATAGGAGAGAAGTCCCGGGATCTCCGGCACCCGGGCGGAGCCGCACTGCTTGGCGGCGGCGAGTGCCACCCGCTCCCAGCGCACGAGTCTCCTGCGCGCGTCCTGCGCGTCGAGCCGGGGAATCGTCCGGGACGACCGGAACGGCGCCACCCGAAAACAGCCGAGCTCGGTCGCCTTTTCGAGGATGAAGTCCATCTTGTCGGCCTTGGGCAGCCCGACGAGAAGGGTGACGGCGACCTCCGGGGGAGGTTCCGGCGGCCACGATTCGAGCACTTCGGCGCGGAGCGACCGCGACGTCGCCTCGAGGATCCGCATCCGGTACCTCTTCCCCTCCTCGTCGAAGGCGAAGAACGAGTCGCCGGGGGCCAGGCGGAGCGAGCGGAGCATATGCCCCGCTTCCGTGCCGGAGAGAACGGCCGTGTCCCCCTGGATGTTCGCGCGGTTGACGAAAAACGTGGGCATCCTAAACGGCTGCCCTGTTTCGCCGGAAGAGGAGGGCGGCCCACTGGCCCTCTTCCTGTTTTCCCACAAGCCGGCATCCGATGGCTTCATACTCCTTTGCCACTGAGTCGCTCTTCTCCGCAAGAATTCCGGAGAGGACCAGTTTCCCACCGGACTCCAGCCGGGCGGTGATCTCCTGCTTGAGGTCGGAGAGGATCTCCGCGATAACGTTCGCCAGGATGAGGTCGTACCTTCCCTCCACGCACGACAGCGGGGTCATGGCGGTGTGGAACCGGTCCTCCACGCCGTTGTTCCGGGCGTTTTCGCCGGCGACTTCCACCCCCTTAGGGTCGACGTCGATCCCGAGCGTGAACGACGCGCCCAGGCGGGCCGCAGCGATACCGAGGATCCCCGTCCCGGTTCCGATGTCCAGCACCCGGCGGGGCACAGGTGTTGCGTCGAAGGCCTCCTCCAGGAATCGGAGACACATCTGCGTCGTCTCGTGCGTTCCGGTGCCGAATGCCTGGCCGGGGTCGATGGTGAGGACGACCTCCTCGGGCGCGGGCGAGTACGTCTCCCACGACGGCTTCACGGTGATCCGCTTCCCGATCCGCACCGGCTTGAAGTTCTCCCTCCACTTTTCCGCCCAGCCGAAGTCCGTAATCTCCGCCGCCGAGATGAAGGCCCCCGCCTCCATGCCGAAGGACTCGGCCAGCACGGGGAGGAAGTCGAGGAATTTCTTCTTTACGGAGTGCAGATCCGCCTCCCAGGGGAAGTATGCGGTGAGCCGGGTCACCTCGTCGGGGGGAGGAAGGGGGTCAGCCGGATCCCCGTCCGGGCCGAACAGCCGCTCGTCGTACGCCATCCCCAGTGAACCGTGTTCCGTGAAGAAGTGCGAGAGAGCGTCCACCGCCTCCCGTCGCGTCTCCACGGTGATCGATTTCCAGCGTGTCATTCTCCCGCCTTTTGCGTTCTTTTTGCCGGTCTCCGGGCGAAAAAGCCGTCCCATGAATATGCTAAGATAGCACCTTGCCTCCCCGCCACGACAGAATAATGGACCGGAACAGAGCAAAACTCCTCCGTATTGCCGGAACCCTCCGTTCCGAGGCGGAAAGGATCCTTCGGGAGATCACCGGGTTCGCCGAACTTCCGCTCCGCGAGACGCGGACTTCCGAAATCCTCTCCACCTTTCTCAAGGATCGCGGGTTCCGGGTCGAACGCGGGGTTGCGGGGATGGACACCGCATTCCGGGCGGAGTTTTCCTTCGGCAGGGGGAAGCCGGCGGTGGCGCTTTTGTGCGAGATGGACGCACTGCCGGGGCTTGGGCACGCCTGCGGGCACAACCTGGGCGGGGTCGCCTCCGCCTGCGCGGCCGCGGCGGTGGCCCGCTTCGGTGCCGGCGTTTTCCGCTCGGGGAAGATCATCGCCCTGGGGACCCCCGCCGAGGAGACG
>DATHRT010000101.1:0-16695 GCA_035464915.1 Candidatus Limnocylindria bacterium | reverse complement strand
GCTCTAACCATCCCTTCCGCCATCCCGCCCAACGTTTCCAGCGCCTGCTCGACGCGTTCCGACCAGAATGCGGCGTTGAGCCGGATGCAGTTCCTGAACCGGTCACCCGTTGTGAAAAGGGTGCCGGGTGCGATACCGATTTTCTCCTTTATGGCTTCTTCGTAGAGCCTTGAGGCATCGACCTCTTTCGGCATTTCCACCCAGAGGATGAAACCCCCCTCGGGGCGGGTGACCCGTGTCCCCGGGGGAAAGTAGCGACCGACGACATCCCGGATTTTTGCGACCTGCCGGCTGTACACGCGGCGAAGACTTCGAAGGTGGTGATCGTAACCACCATTGGTCAGAAACTCGGCGATCGCAAGCTGGGTCGGCGAGGCGGTTGCGATGTTGAGGAAGGCCTTGAGCTGCCGGACTCTGCGATGATACATCCCGGGGACGATCCAGCCGACCCGGTAGCCGGGGGCGAGAGTCTTGGAGAAGGAGGAGCAGTATAGAACAAGTCCCTTCTCATCGTACGCCTTGATCGCGGAGGGGCGGGACGGGCCGAAGGCGAGGTCGCCGTACACATCGTCCTCGATGAGGGGGATGTCATGTTGTCCCAGCAGCGTGACCAGCTCCCGCTTCCTGTCATCCGGGATGACGCTTCCCAGAGGGTTGTTGAAGTTCGATATGACGAGGCAGGCGTGGACCGGGGTGTGCCGGATCGCGTAGTTCAGCACCTCGATGCTCATCCCTTCCTGTGGGGTGGAAGGGATCTCCAGGATCTTGAGCCCCATCCACTGGAGGGAATGGAGCAAAATGTAATAGACCGGGGAGGCGATGGCAACGGTGTCCCCGGGTTGGCAAGTTGCCTGCAATGCCAGCGTCACCGCCTCGATGCAGCCGGAAGTGACGACGATCTCCTCGGGGGAGATGGTGCAACCGTAGTTGAGCGCGCGCTTTGCGATCTGCGTGCGCAGCCGCTGATTCCCGCGCGCGCCGGCATAGGACACGCTCTGCATGGGGAACCGGCGTGACTCGGTGGAGAGCATCCGGTTCAGCTTGTCGACAGGCAACAGATCGGAATTCGGAATCCCCACGCCAAGAGGAACCAGGGAGGTGTCGGACAAGGAACGCATGATCCGCAAGGGAGTCTCTTCGATGGACACGCAGCACGAAATCAGCTCCTCCTCCGCGTTCCCCGCGGGAGGATCAACCTTGGGTTCCAAGACCCGGCTGCAAACATAGAATCCCGATTGCGGTCGTGCCTCGATCATTCCGCAGTTTTCGAGGTGAGCGTAGGCTTCGATGACCGTGTTGATGCTGACCCGCATCTTCCGGCTTAAGGTCCGGATCGATGGAACCCGGTCCCCCGGCCGGTAGGTCCCCTGGTCGATCATCTCCCCGATCTTCGTAGCGATCTCTTCGTACAGCGGCATTTTCCCACCTAAATTCTGACCGGTCGCTCTCATGACGATCCGATTCTACTCCCCTATTGATGATTGGCACAGGTTCAGTTCCCGTTATCCAGAACGGGTACAGTTTACCCCAACCGTCAACTGTAACCGCAAGGAAATTGAAGCGGTGCATCTGTTATGCTTCCCGACTACCCGCCATATTCATTATCAGATGAGAGGAATCGGTAGAGAACGATCCGCCGAATCCACAAAAAAACCCGGAGGTGAAAGATCATGGAATGGAACACCAGGATCAAGGAGCTCGTTGCCGTGGGCGCGTCTGTCACCGCCAACTGTCAGCCCTGCCTGCAATACCACACGGACAAGGCACTTGAGTCGGGGGCGAGCCCGGGGGAGATCGCGGCTGCGATCGAGACGGGCAAGCAGGTCCGCAAGGGGGCACATACCGAGATGGACGCCTTCGCCTCCGATGTGAAAGCCGGACTGCGCACACCGGATGCGAAAAATTCGGCCTGCTGCGGCTGACCGCGGCCTGCCCCCCGGGAAGAAAACGACTTGCCGCGTGGCTTACGCGGAGAAAGGGGAACAGATCATGGAAAAAAGATATCCCGAACATTACGACCGCATCAAAGGTCTGCTGGGGAAACTGGGAAAAGAGGCGGAAGGCACGATGGGCGGATTCGGACAGCTGCACAAGCAGGCCATGGCCGATGGCGCGCTGAGCGCAAAATTCAAGGAGCTCATCACGTTGGCGATCAGCATCACCGCCCGCTGTGAAGGCTGCATCGCCGTTCACGTTCGCGGCGCGCTGCGTGCCGGCGCCACCCGGCAGGAGATCGTGGAGGCCATCGGAGTCGCCATCTACATGGGAGGAGGGCCGGCGATGGTTTACGGGTGCGAGGCGTTTGAAGCCTTAGGGCAGTTCGAGGCCTCAGCCGCGCGGTAGTCGTTGATTCACGAGAGAGCCGCTTAGACAGCTCGACACGGCGGACATCTACTCCGCGTGGGTCCCGGGTCACAAGGGCGGCGAATCCGAAACCGTTCTCGGCAAATGGCTGTGGACCCTTCCGCCATCGAACTGCTGAATCGGGCGAGTGCGTAACGTACCGGTGGCGAATCGCCACCGGTTTTCACTAAATACCCCCCCCAATCCCTTAAGCCATCCGTTACACCGAACTGGTCGCAATTTGCGACCTTAAAAAAACCCCATCGTTTTAAGGACATCCGGAGCCGATTGGCACAAGAATTGATTATCCCTCCGGCATGAGCGACGATTTGAAATCACAAATCGTGATATCAAAGACACCCTTGGAACCAAAGGACATTTCCAGGCGGATTCTCACCATCCGTGGGCAGCGGGTCATGATCGACACCGACCTGGCGGAACTATACGGCGTAACCACAAAATCCCTGAATCAGGCTGTGAAACGAAATCCAAGGAGATTCCAGCAGGATTTTGCCTTCCGACTGACGTCTGGGGAAAAGAAGGAACTGGTCACAAAATGTGACCGGTTCGAGCGCCTGAAACATTCAACCGTTTTCCCTCTCGCCTTCACGGAGCACGGCGCCATCATGGCTGCTTCCGTCCTCAATTCGAAAATGGCCATTGAAACAAGCATTTTCGTTGTCCGAGCATTTGTCCACATGCGCGAGGTATTGATGAAGCACCGGGGACTCGCAGCGCGTCTTACCGAACTGGAAAGGAAATATGACACCCAATTTCGCGTGGTCTTCGACGCAATCCGTGCCTAAATGGAACCGCCAAAGCCACCACGTCGAAGGATCGGATTCTGACTCATTCTCAAACCATCCCTGGTTCGAAACCCAGTCATCTTGAATCCCATTGTGCTCCATCACCTCTACTGCATTCCCAAAGAGGGGTGATTTCATATACTCTGTAAGGAACGCTCCGCGGACCTGCGGGTCGCGGGTACTTTGTCGCAGGTGGGGGAATCCGTGTCCAACATGTGGAATGACGCAGCCGGTGTTCCAACCCCCGCCCGGGAGCCCCGGGATTCCCGGCCCCCTTCCGTGAGGTACCAGGACGCCGCCATCTGGGAATACGCGGCCCGGAACCGGCTTCTGAACGGCCGGGGGACTCCGGCGGATGTGCCAAGTGATGCGCAGACGCGCGCGGCGTCCCGGTCCGGATGGACGCGACGACGCCCTGGCAGGGGCGCCCCCCGAACGGCTGCGATCGCGGAAGGCATCTACCATCGGATCGCTCCTCCGGGCCAGAAGTACCCCTTGCGTGCGGTCGCCCTCATCCGAAGACTGCTCCAGGAAGGGGCACCGGAAGAGTTCGTCCTGGGAAAATACATGATACACGCCTGGGCCTGCGGCGACCTCGGCGTGACGCCGATGCCATTCATTCCCTACATGGAGGAGCTTCTGGAGGTCTTCCTGCTGGATGCGAAGGCTGCCCGGCGCGGCAATATGGCACCGAGACGTTCGATGCCGTAGCTGGACGCGGAGGTTGTCACAAAATGTGATAACCTCGCCCGACGGTTATTTCACCAGCTCCCGCATCTTCTCCAGGAGCTTCACCATCCCCAGGGTGTCTTGCCGGCAGTAGGCGCGCAGGTCTTCCTCCGCCTTCTCCCGTTCCTTGCGGCCTTCGATCTTATCCAGGGCGAGGTAGGCCAGGGAGGCCTCCTTTCCCTCCTGGATCGCCATCCCTTCGTAGGAAAGCTCCGGCACCAGGACCGGCAGGACGCTTTTCAGCGAGTAGGAGCCGTCCATCCGCCAGTCGTAGATGTCCCGGCGGCGGAACGGGACCATGAGATCCACCATTCCCTCGGCAATCGCGAGCAGCCGCTCCTGGTTCGCGAGGAAACGCTCGGCCAGGCCTTTGAGCACCCGGTCCTCGAACGTCTTGTTGTAGGCGAGGACGCAAGCTCCTTCCGGGATGGCGGCGAGCAGGCGTTCGGTCAGCGCGTCGCGCGGGTCTTGCCCTGGGGGCGCCAGAAACTCGGAGTGACTTACCGGGCCGCCCGGGGAATCCTGCCGGTGAAGGGAATAGAGGAACGGGATCTGCTGGTAGGGCCGGGTGCCGTCGAAGGGGGGGATGGGGAAGTCGAACGTCTCGAAATCGAGGAAGCAGATCGGGTAATGGAGCCCGTCCAGGAATTCCCGGATCGCGTCCAGGTCCACGTGCTGGCCCCGGTTTCGATAAAACTCGGCCTGCATCCTCTGGGCGCTGTTTAGCGCCTCGAGCGGGACGTCGTCCATCCGCACGATCCCCCTCCGGTAGAGCTCCCACTTGTCGACTCCCCTGCCCGAAAGATCGAAGATCGAGTGCTCGGGGATGTGCCGCCAGCAATACTCGATGAAGTCGCACTCGTAAGGATTGGTGCATTGCGGGCCGATGTCGATGTCGGGGAGGCCGGCGGCCAGGACCTCGCGCATGCGGGCGATCTCCGCGGGGATAGCGGACTGCTTCCCCCGGACGATATCGGTCACCTCCTGCACGGCGAACAGCTCCTGCGGGACGATCTCCCCCCTTCGGACGTACCCGGTGTCGATGTGGACAAGGAAGGCGCGGCGCACGTCGAAGTGGCACCCGGAGAGGACGAAGTACTGGATGGCCACGTCGTCCGGGAAGTGCGGCTTGACCTCGGAGGCGCTTTTCACTTCGTAGAGTTCCCAGCCGTCGTTGGCCTTGCGGAGGATGTCGGCCCGGACCAGGACGCCTTCACTGGAGAAGGTCGCCTCGTAGATCGTCTGCGCGCCTTTGGCGAGCAGGTCCCGTGTCTGGGTGAGCTGCTGCACCTTGGTGCGGCCGTCGAAAGGGACCTCCACCCCGCCGGGGAAGAGGAGCTGGGCGTATCGGCCGACCTCGGTGCCGGCATCCCACCGGGCGATGAGATCGGGCGGCGGCGCGGTGCGCACTTCCGGCTGCCGGCGGTCCAGCCAGAGCGACTTGGGGCACTGTAGGCCCCGCATGTAGAGGGTTTTGCTTAAGTGGGCGGGCGGCCTCACTTTGCAATCTCCGACAGGAAATCGCCTACGGTCTGGACGACCACTCCCGCGGTCTTTTTCGGCTTGTTCATGAACGGGCCGAAATGGCGCCGGTCCCCGGTCGGGAACCGCGTCGCACCGCACCGGACAGCCGAAGCGAAAACGGGCCGGTCCTTCTCCGGAAGCCGGATGGGACACAGCTCTGCCGGGACGTCGGGGACCAGGCGGACCGTGTCGAGGATCTTCTCCAGCCGGCCAAGGAAATCCGGAAATTTCCGCTCCAGGTTCAGGCGCGCCTCCGCGACGCAACAGGCGTTCGTCACTCCCTCCCAGTGCCCTGCCGCCGCAAGTTCGATGACAAGGGCCGCCTTCCCTTTCGGGTTGTGGGCCGCCGTGAAAAGCACGTTCGCGTCCAGGAAGAGCCGGGTCAACCTTTTCGGCCTGCCGTCTTTAGGATCCAGGCTCTGTCATCGGGCGAAAGCCGGTCCTCCCGGTCCCACTCGGCGATCTCCTTGTCCGTGTAGGCGGCAAGCTCCACGACGGCCGCTGGGCGGATCACCAGCTCCCCGTCCCGGTCCTCGACCACGACGATGCCTCCCGCCTTGATGCCAAGACGCCGGCGCATGGCCGCCGGGAGGGTAACCTGCCCCCTCTCGGAAACAACGATGTTCTCCTTCATCTTTATCCTCCGTCGGATTTTCTGGAATACAGATTATCCGATATTCGGAAAAACTGCAACCTTCCCAACCGGGTCCAACCTGCCGGACCAGGGCGATAATCCCTATTCGCGGGCGAGCGGGAAGGAGGCGACTCGGCAGAGCACCAGGGGGGTCTTTCGGCGAAACGGTTACTTCCCCGCCACCGTAAGCCCTTTGGAACGCAGGTACTCCTTGACCTGGCCGATGCCGAGCAGCCGGAAGTGGAAGACGGAGGCAGCCAGGAGAACGGATGCGCCGCCCTCCGTCACCGCCTGGTAGAAATCCTCCAGCTTCCCGGCCCCGCCGGATGCCACCACCGGCAGCGAAACCGCATCGGAGATGGCGCGGGTGAACGGAAGGTCGTATCCGGCTTTCGTGCCGTCGCCGTCCATGCTCGTGGGGAGGATGACGCCGGCGCCCAGTTCCTCGCACCGGCTTGCCCAGGCGATTGCGTCCTTGCCCACGGGCTTCGTGCCGCCCGCCACAACGACTTCGAATCCCGAAGGCATGGATTTGTTGCGGCAGCCGTCGATGGCGACCGTGATCTTCTCCTTCCCGAACTTTTTTGACGCTTTTTTCACCAGGTCCGGGTCCTTTACCGCTGCGCTGTTCATGGAGACCTTGTCGGCCCCTGCATCGAGCACCATCTCGATATCCTCGAGGGTCCCGATCCCGCCCCCGACGGTCAGCGGGATGTCGATCACGGCGGAGACGGCCTGAACCCAGGAGAGGCGGGTCTTCCGGTTTTCAAGCGTTGCGGCGATGTCCAGCATAGCCAGCTCGTCCGCCCCTTCCTCCTGGTAGAACGCGGCATTCTGGACCGGGTCCCCCGCCTCCTTCAGGTTTACGAAGTGGACTCCCTTGACCACCCGGCCGTCCTTCATGTCGAGACAGGGCATGATTCGTATCGGTTCCATGGCATCCGCACCTCTTTTCAGCAGATAATGGGGTGTGGCAAATATACCGCAATTCCCCAGGGGGAGGCGAGAATCGGTTTCGCGGGTGGGTGGAAAGGAGGCGATTCGGCAGGGTATCAGGGGGGGCTTTCGGCGCAACTGGTGGCGAATCGCCACCAGTTTTCACAAAATACCCCCCCTAGGTTCCCCCAAACCATCCGCGACACGGTTGACAACATGGGACCATCATTTCGAAAATGCATCATATATCGAGTTTGCTGCCGGTCAGGGAAACGCAGGCGGTCAACGTTCCTGCCCGGGCCGGCGTGGGGGCGATAGCGGCCGGCGCGATCCTGCTTCTTGTACGCACGAAGAGTTAACTATGGAGAGGAGAGAGCACCATGGCAAAGAGACATCGCATTTTGAGTTTGCTGATCTGCATCGTGCTGATTGCTACCTTTGCATCCTGTGCATCGACACGCACACAGTCAAGTACCGGCGAATACATTGACGATTCGGTCATCACGACCAAGGTAAAATCTCTACTTGCAAATGATGATTTCCTTAAGTCATTCCAGATCAGCGTAGAAACCTACAAGGGAACCGTCCAACTGAGCGGCTTCGTGAATTCCCAACAGGCCGTCGACAAAGCGGGCCAAATCGCACGCAGCGTGAAGGATGTCAAATCGGTGAAAAACAACTTGATTGTGAAATAGCGGCGGTTAGGGAGTGTCGTTCCGGGGGCCATGGACTAAGCCATGGCCCCCGAAGGACTATTTCAGGAGCGGGGACGGACGGTTACCGGCGGAATCCGCCGCCACCACCGCCATAGCCTCGCCGCGCGCCCCCTCCATCGCGGGGCACCTGCGGAAGGGCCTCGGATACCTTGAGCGTCCTTCCGTCCATTTCGGCGCTGTTCATCTTGGAGATGGCCTCGGCCGCCTCCTGCTTGCTCGAAAGCTCGATGAAACCGAACCCTTTGCTCTGGCCCGTATCACGGTCCGTGATGATGTTCACCGATTCCACCGTTCCGAAACGCGCAAACGCCTCTCTCAGCGAATCCTCCGTTGCGGAAAAGGGAAGATTCCCGACGTACAGTTTCTTGCCCATAAGACCTCCTTCTAATGCGCTAGGGCCGCAAAAGAGGTCATGAGCACGATTCTCGGGATCTCTTTGGCTGCGGACGGTTAACTACCAATTCACAATACCACAGTTCGATGGCGAATATCTTTTTTCGCCTGCACTTCCCCACGGCGACGAACGGAGGGTCCTACCGCGCGTGGCCACGGCGCTCCGCGTTGCGGTTGCCCTGCTTGCTGCCTCCGGAACCGGCGCCCCACTTCGACTCCCGCCGCGACCGGCCCGGGCGGCCGTCGGAACGACCGGGAAAGGCGTCCATCCGGCCCGGCCGGTACAGCTCGTCGGCGCGAAGCATGGAAAGGACCGGCACACCGTTTGCCCGCCTCGGGTCGAGGTCCGTCGGCTGGCCGGGGTTGCGGGGGGAGCGGAAGGGATGGGCCTCCGCCACCGGAAGGTGCTTGCGGATGAGCCGTTCGATCCCGGCGAGGAAGGGGCGCTCCTCGAAGGAACAGAAGGACAGGGCGATGCCGGTTGCGCCGGCCCGTCCCGTGCGGCCGATCCGGTGAACGTAGCTTTCCGGCTCGTTGGGAAGGTCGAAGTTGATCACGTGGGACAGAGAGGCGATGTCGAGGCCCCGGGCGGCGATGTCCGTCGCCACGAGCACCCTCGTCTTGCCCCGCTTGAAGCTGCCCAATGCCTTCTCACGGGCATTTTGCGACTTGTTGCCGTGGATCGCCTCGGCCTGGACGTTGTGGCGTGCGAGCTGTTTGGTGACCTTGTCCGCCCCGTGCTTGGTGCGGGTGAAGACCAGCGCGTTCTTGATGGAAGGGCCCTCCAGTAAGTGCTTGAGCAGATCGATCTTTTCCGGTTTCTCCACGTAGTGGACCTGATGCGCCACGGCCTCGGCCGGTGTCGCCACGGGGGTTACGGCCACCCGGACCGGGTCGCGCAGGATGCTGTCGGCGAGCCCCTTGATCTCCATCGGCATCGTGGCCGAGAAGAAAAGGGTCTGCCGCTTCCCGGGCAATTGGTCGATGATCCGCCGGATGTCGTGGATGAACCCCATGTCGAGCATCCGGTCGGCCTCGTCCAGGACGAAGGTCTCGACGGTCCGCAGGTTGACAAGCCCCTGCGACATGAGGTCGAGCAGCCGTCCGGGCGTGGCCACGAGGATGTCGATCCCCCGGTTAAGGGCCTGTGCCTGCGGGCCCTGGCTGACGCCGCCGAACACGATGGCTGTTTTCAGGCCCGTGTGCCTGCCGTACGCTCCGAAGCTCTCCGCGATCTGGGAGGCCAGCTCCCGCGTCGGCGTCAGCACGAGGGCGCGGATGGGCCGCCGCCCGCGCCCCTTCCCGGGCGTCTCCTGTAGATGATGGAGGATCGGAAGCGCAAAAGCGGCCGTCTTTCCAGTGCCGGTCTGTGCGCAGCCGAGGAGGTCCTTCCCTTCGATCACGAAGGGAATCGCCTTCTCCTGGATGGGGGTTGGGGTGGTGTAGTTCTTCTCCGCTACGGCGCGGAGGAGCTCGGGGCGTAGCCCGAACGCATCAAATGATTTTCTTTCTTGCGACGTTCTCGGTTCTGTCATGTTCTTTTTCTTCTCCTGACGTTTTTCACCAAGCACAACCGGGGGCAGGCAGTTCGCCCGTCCGATCTTTCCGCATGGTGAAGTTTCAGGAGAAGCTTCGAATGGACCGGCCAAGGCGGCGGGCCCGCTTCTTCGAAAGGTCCCTTGTGGAGAGGATTGTGTCTCGGGATTTTTCGAACTGAAGACAATGTACCACGTCGGTCCCGGGTCCGCAAGCGAAGTCTTTGCTCCGGCGTCCCCTACGACGGCAATCGGTAGCCCCGGAGGCGGACGAAGCTGGCGCGAGGCCGACCTGGACTACAAGGGGGGGAGGCGGGGCGCAAAGCGCCTGGTGTTCAGCAACGACGGAAAACGGATGGTCACGGTGGACCATTATCAAACGTTCACGGAGGTGCCTGCATGCCGGTGAGGAAAAAGCGGTGTCTGCTCTCCGGGAAAACGGTTCGTTCCCTGGACGACTTCTACGACGAAATCGCGCGGCAGCTCGCCTTCCCGGAGCACTTCGGGCGAAACCTGGACGCCTTGTGGGACGTCCTGTCCGCCGACATCGAGGGGCCCATCGAGGTGGTATGGAAAACCCCGGATTCCTCCCGGCTCGAAATGGGGGGGGACTTCGACCGGATCATCGCAGTCCTAAAGGAAGTGGAAAAGGCTAGGAAAGACTTTCGGTTGCGCCTGAGAAAATAAGGGATTAGATCAGGTTATTTCTTCTTAACGAACGCGGCGAGCTCGCCCACGATCCCCCGGCGGAACACGAGCACGCAGAAGACGAAGATGGTCCCGGTGATGACCGTCACCCATTCCCCGATGTTCGCGCCGTAATTCTGCAGGCTGACCACCAGCGCGGCGCCCACGATGGGGCCGAACACGTTCCCCATCCCCCCCAAAAGCGTCATCAGCACCACCTCTCCCGAGGTGTGCCAGTGGACATCGGTCAGGGAGGAGAGCTGGAAGACGAGGCACTTGGTCGATCCCGCCAGGCCGGCCAGGGCGGCCGAGAGGACGAACGCCATCAGCTTGTACCGGGCCACGTCGTACCCCAGGGAGATGGCCCGTGGCTCATTCTCCCGGATCGCCTTGAGCACCTGGCCGAAAGGCGAGTTGACCGCCCGGTAGACTACCCAGAACCCGCCGAGGAAGATCGCCAGCACGAGGTAGTACATGAACAGGGGATTCCGCAGGTCGAACAGGCCGAAGAGAACCCCGCGGGGCACCCCCTGGAGGCCGTCCTCGCCCCCCGTGAACGGCATTTGGAGAGCCACAAAGTAGACCATCTGCGCCAGGGCCAGGGTGATCATTGCGAAATAGATCCCGGACCGGCGGATCGCCAGGCTCCCGAAGAGGTACCCGATCGCGGTAGCGGTCGCTGTCCCCAGCAGGATGCCCAGCTCCGGGGGAAACCCCAGGGACTTGACGGTGTACCCGGTGATGTACCCCGCCGTGCCGAGGAAGGTCGCGTGCCCGAAGGAGAGAAGGCCGGTGTACCCGAGCAGCAGGTTGAAGCCGCATGCGAACAGCGCGAAGCAGAGCACCTTCATCGCGAACACCGGGTAGACGAGAAAAGGGGCCGCCAATCCCGCGGCGATGACGAGCAGCCAGCCGACCTTGTTCATCCCGTTCGCGATGCGCATCTATCTACCGTTCCCTTCCGAAGAGCCCCGCGGGTCGAACGAGCAGCACGATGGCCATGATCACGAATATCGTCACGGCGGACGCTTCGGGAGAGAAGAGCAGCTTGACCGGGTAGACCAGGGATCCCAGGACCGGCACCTTGTCGAAGATGTTCCCCAGCAGGTTGGCGACCATGCCGGACTTGACGATTCCCTCGATCAGTCCGAGCCCGATGCCGGTCACGATGGAGCCTAAGATCGAGCCCATCCCCCCGACCACCACCACCGCGAACACGGTGATGATGAGATTCGAGCCCATGACCGGGTTCACGTTGAAGATCGGCGCCGCGAGAACCCCCGCGAACGCCGCGAGGGCGACCCCATACCCGTAGGTGAGGGTGACGATCAGGGGAACGTTGATCCCGAACGCCTGCAGAAGCTCCGGGTTCTCGGTCCCCGCGCGGAGGTAGGAGCCCAGCTTCGAGCGCTCGATGACAAACCAGGTGGCGAAGCAGACGATTAGCGACGCCACCACCACCCAGCCCCGGTAGGTGGGCAGGAACATGAACCCGAGGTTCTTTCCCCCCGCCAGCTGGTCGGGGACCGGGTAGCTCTCCCCGGAGATCCCGAACTTGTACCGGAACAATCCCTCGATGACCAGCGCAAGTCCGAACGTCAACAGCAGCCCGTAGAGGTGGTCCAGCTTGGCAAGCCGCCGCAGCATCCCCCGCTCGATGAGGATCCCCGTCGCGCCGACCACGAGCGGCGCGAGCAGGAGCGCCCACCAGTAGTTGACCCCGAAAAACCGCATCGCGATCCAGGCCGAGAACGCGCCCATCATGTACTGGGCGCCGTGGGCGAAGTTGATGATGTTGAGCAGGCCGAAGATGACCGCCAGCCCGAGGCTCAGGATGGCATAGAAGGACCCGTTGATCAGGCCGACAAGCAGCTGGCCGAACAGCCCCTGCATGCTCACCCCGAAGATCCCGATCATCCGCGCGTCATTCCTTTCCGGAGGTCCCGGACCGTCTCTTGCGAAAATACTGCGCGGGACGGAAAGCCTGGCTTTCCGTCCCGCGCGTTCGTTCCTACTTCTTGACCAGCGGGCACTTGCTCTTGGATAACGGCATGAAGGCCTGTTCGCCCGGAATCACCTGCCGGATGTTGTAGTAGTCCCATGCATACTTGGACTCCTCCGGCTTCTTCACCTGCGCCAGGTACATGTCGTGCACCATGCGGCCGTCGTCCCGGATCTTGCCGTTCTTCGCGAAGAAGTCGTTGATCGGGGTCGACTTCATCTTCGCCATCACCGCCTGGGTGTCGTCGGTCCCGGCGGCCTTCACCGCCTGCAGATAGTGGTACACCATGGAGTAGTCCCCGGCCTGCACCATGGTCGGCATGCGGCCTTTCTTCTCGTTGAAGCGCTTTGACCAGGCCCGCGTCTCGTCGTTCAGGTCCCAGTAGAAGCCGGTCGTCAGGTACATCCCCTGGGTGGCCTTCAATCCCAGGCTATGGATGTCGGTGATGAACATCAGCAGCCCGGCCAGCGACTGCTTCGGCGTAATGCCGAACTCGGCCGCCTGCTTGATGGCGTTGATGGTGTCGTTCCCCGCGTTGGCCAGCCCGATCACCTGGGCCCCCGAGGCCTGCGCCTGCAGCAGGAACGAGGAAAAGTCCTGGGCGGGGAACGGGTGCAGCACGCCCCCGAGCCGCTTGCCGCCCTCCTCCAGCACGACCTCGGCGGTGTCCTTCTCCAGCGCCTTCCCGAACGCGTAGTCGGCGGTGAGGAAGAACCAGGTCTTCCCCCCCTGCTTCACCACCGCCCGGCCGGTTCCCGTCGCGAGCGCGTAGGTGTCGTAGGTGTAGTGGACGTTGATGTCGGTGCACTGCTCGTTGGTAATCGGCGTGGAGGCGGCGCCCGACACCAGGGTGATCCGGTTCTTCTCCTTGGCCACTTTCATGACCGCCAGCGCGGTGGAGGTGGTGACCAGGTCGGCGATCATGTCCACCTGGTCCCGGTCGATCCATTCCCGCGCCTTGTTCGCCGAGATGTCCCCCTTGTTCTGGTGATCGGCCGAGATCACCTCGATCTTGAAGTCCGGCTTCTCCTTGGCCATGAAATCCTCAACGGCCATCTGCACCGCGAGCAGCGATCCGGGGCCGGCCAGGTCCGAATAGGTCCCGGACATGTCGGTCAGCACGCCGATCTTGACCACGCCGTCGGACACTTTGGTCCCGGCCAGGGCGGCCGAGGGGATCTGCGCAGCCAGAGCGGCGCAAACCAATGCGCAAAGCAGTCTTCGTACCATCGTTGCCTCCTCCTTTACTCCTATGGGGTTATACGCCTAAGTACTCGTGCAACATGCCGATCTTCGCCTCGAGTTCCTCCTTTCCCACCATCTGCACGATCCGACCGCTCTCCATGACGTAGTGGCGGTCGGCCAGCCTCGCTGCGAAATGGAAGTTTTTTTCCACCATGACGATCGTCAGCCCCTTCTCCTTGAGACGCTGGATCACCCGCCCGAGCATCTGGATGATGACCGGGGCAAGACCTTCCGTGATCTCGTCGAGCAGCAGGAGGGTCGCGCCGGTGCGCAGGATCCGGGCCAGCGCCAGCATCTGCTGCTCTCCGCCGGAGAGGCGGGTTCCCTGGCTGTTCCGGCGCTCCTTCAGCAGGGGGAACATCTCGTAGAGCTCGGAAAGCTCCATGCCACCGTCCGACACGGCCGGCGGGAGCAGGATGTTCTCCTCGGCCGTCAGGCTCGCGTAGATCCCCCGTTCCTCGGGGCAGTACCCGATTCCCAGGTGCGCGATCCGGTGGGTGGGCAGCCCGATCGCCTCCCGCCCGTCCACCCGGATCGAGCCGGTCCGCCGGTCGACCAGCCCCAGGATGGCCCGAAGCGTCGTCGTGCGCCCGGATCCGTTGCGCCCCAGAAGCGTCACCAGCTCCCCGCGGTTCACCGAAAAATCGATCCCGTGCAATATATGGGACTCCCCGTAGTAGGCGTGCAGGTCGGACACGCGAAGGAAATCCCCGTCGGACCTATTCATGGGCGGTCCCCACGTAGGCCTCGAGCACGTCGGGATTCTGCGAGACCTCCTCGTAGGTTCCTTCGGCGAGCACCGAGCCTCGCTGCATGACCGTGATGGTGTCGGAGAGATCCGCCACCACGGACAGGTTGTGCTCCACCATGAGGATCGTGCGGTTGGCGGAGACCTTCCGGATCAGCTCCACCACCAGGCCCACATCCTCGTGCCCCATCCCCTGGGTCGGCTCGTCCAGCAGCATCAGCTCCGGATCCATCGCCAGCGTGGTCGCGATTTCCAGGGCCCGCTTGCGCCCGTAGGGAAGCTCCACCGTGATCGTATCCGCGAAGGAGGCGAGGTCGACCGCGTCCAGCAGTTCCATGGCTCTGTCGTTCAGCACGTTCAGGGTCTTTTCCGGCTTCCAGAAGTGAAAGGAGGTGCCCAGCCTGCGCTGCAGCCCGATGCGGACGTTTTCCAGGACCGTCATGTGGGGGAACACCGCGGAAATCTGGAACGACCGGATCACGCCGCGCCGGGCGATCTGCGCCGGCCTCTCGTGCGTGATGTCGACCCCGTCGAAAAAGATGTATCCGCCCGTGGGAAAGAGGAACTTCGTGATCAGATTGAAGACCGTCGTCTTGCCGGCCCCGTTCGGCCCGATCAGCGCATGGATCGAACCCCGCCGGACCTTCAGACTGACGTCATCGACTGCAACGAACCCTTTGAACTCCTTGATGAGATTGCGTGTTTCCAGGATGTACTCGCTGCTCAACCGGCAATCCCCCCGGACAATCGCGTTTTACTATTCGATAGGAAACCGGAGGAGCACCTCGTGCACCCGGTACCGGTTCGCCCTTTTCTTTTCGGTGCTTCGTATAATGGGAATAAAACCAATCATCTACCTTCGTTGCGGACCCGGCAACCCCCTAAAACCACATTTGCCGATCCCCCGCCCGCAACAGTAGATTCCAGGAATGGTAATCGATTTTCGGGAGGATTGCAACGCCGGGGGAGTCCGCAGGATCGTCAAGAAAAAAGGAACGCGAACCGGACACGGCGCCCCCCCGTTCTTCGCAAGGTACTCTTTCACGGAGGCGGATCTGCGCTCGGAGAGCGTCTGGTTGTACTTCTCGCTCCCCACGCTGTCCGTGTGCCCCTCGATGGATATGTTATGGCCCGGGTACTTCTTGACGAAGTCGATCGCCTGCTTGAGCTCGCCGACAGCCGTCGGCCGGATGTCCGCCTTGTTGCTGTCGAAGTTGATGTGCAACGACAGCCGGTCGACCACTTTGGGCTTGGGCGGGGCCTTCACGTTGACGGTCGTCGACGCGGTCCGGGAGCCGCCCGCCCCGGTCGCCGTGGCCGTGTACTGCGTCGTGCTGCCGGGGCAGACCTGCTTCGATCCGCTGCCGGCCACGCCACCGACGCCCGGGTCGATGGAGACGCTGTCGGCGTTAGCGGACGTCCAGCGCAAGTCCGTGCACTGGCCTGAATCAATCGAGGGCGGGACCGCCGAAATCGACACGGACGGTGCGGGCGGGGGCGGAGGCATGGGTTTCGGAGCCTCGGCTTTCTTCGGGCAGAGAGCGTTCGCTGCAGCGGACGCCTCGTTCGCCTTCGCGATTCCTTCCCGCGTGCGGCAGGCCAAGTAGATATCGTATGCTTCGTTCCTCATCTTCTCGGCTGCCTGGAAATTCTGGGGACACTCCTTGTCCTTGCCGGCGCTGCGCGCCGCCTCGACGGCCCTGTCGGCAGCCGGAAGCTCCTTGTGGTAGTTCATCATTCCGCGCTTCGGGGCGTACTGAAGCCCCGAGCACCCGGCCAGAAAACCCGCAAGAAGCAACACACCGAAAAACAGACAACTCCCTCGTCCGAATCTCATCGTCAACCCCTCTTTTTCTCTGGTGAATCTATTGGAAAGCGTATCTCCTATTTCAGGAATCAGGAGGAAAAGTGCGAGAGCTTTCTCGAGACCGCGGGTTATAAACGGGTTTCCCCTTGACAGGCTATCCGAATTTGTATACAGCATACTGACGGAGTGATCGGTCCCTTCGCACGACGTAACGAAGTCAACCGCACAGTAGTCGGCGTATGATCCGGAACATTTGCCCTTCTGCAGAAAATCTATAAGGAGAGAAACCGATGACAAAACCATCCAAAATTATCTGGACAAAAATCGATGAGGCACCGGCACTTGCAACGCACTCCTTGCTCCCCGTCATCCAGGCATTTACCAAGGGAACCGGCGTTTCCGTCGAAACGTGGGATATCTCTCTTGCCGGCAGGATCCTCGCGAACTTTCCCGAAAACCTGACCGAGAGCCAGAAGAGACCGGATTACCTGGCGAAACTGGGTGAGCTGGCACTGACTCCGGAGGCCAATATCATCAAGCTGCCCAATATCAGTGCCTCGATCCCCCAGCTCAAAGGCGCGATCCAGGAA
>DATHRT010000100.1:0-8984 GCA_035464915.1 Candidatus Limnocylindria bacterium | reverse complement strand
TCCAGGATGTCGAGAAAATCCTCTTCCTGAGTATCGCCTCGCTATATCTCCAGCAGAACGAGGAGGGTTCTTCTCCGGGTTTCATTCTCCTCGAACGAGTTCTTGACTCCCAGGTCGTCTCTCGTCTTCTTTCCGACCCGGTCGAGGTACGGTTTCCGAATTGCGGTAAGGTCCTCGAGGAATTGATAATGGTCGTCCTGGATGTATTTCTCCTCCCCGCGGGAAAGAATGAGTTTCTCGACTGTCTCCCATGCTTTCTGGGCGTAATAGTCTCTCACCTTTTTACTCTCCCGCACCCGCTCCCCGACGAGGGAGAGGAGGGAATTTCCCTTGTTGCGCTCGCCGGCAAGGACGGCGAAGGACTTCCGAAGCCTCTCTCCCCCCTTCCCCTCGAGGGAGACGAGGGCTGAGACCAGATCGAGGAACTCCTCGTCCGTTTGCATCTCCGTAAGGGAGCGGGCGATGAGGAGATTGTATCGGCTGTCCCCGCCTGGCGCGCCACTGGCCTGTTCCCCGAACCCGGAGCCGATGAAGGCGAAGAATTGCTGTTTCCGGTCCGTCGGAAGGTCCCGGACAAAGGTGGAGAGGCGGCTTAGCACCTTCCGCAACACCTCCCCCGTCACATGCGCTTTTTCCTGGCCCGGGGACTCCTCCTGGGTTTCCGCTTCCTTCGCGCGCCGCAGGATTGCGTTGAGCAGCGTCGGTGAGTCGGTGAGCTCGCCCAGGATATTCATCTCGTCACCGCGATCGGTTAAATCGGAGGTGAGAAGCAGGCGCCAGAGTTCCTGCTCGCGATTCTCGGCCGGCGTATCGGTGGCATCGGGATCCAGGATCTTGCGGGAGAGCAATTCCCTGTAGTTGTAAGGGGAGAGGGACACCCCCCGGATGCCGCTTTCCTGGAGAAACTGCTCGGGGGAAACCGTCTCCTTGCCTTCTTTCGAACCGTGAAGGTAGCGGAACAGCGTCAGCAGGCTGTCCGGGGTGACGGCCGGGTCGAATCCCAACGTCGCCACCTGGCGGAGATAGAGGCTTTCCGTCAGGCGGCCGACAAGATCCTGCTTTTCCCCGACAAACTCATTCCGGTACAGGACCTTGTCGCGCGCGATCCCGAGGAAAAGCCTCCCCTCGGGCTCATGGGACAACCGGGAAAGAAGGGCGGTGTGCATCTCTCCCACGCGCTTGGCGAGAATCGGGTGGTCCGTCCCGTAGAGCCCGGCCCAGTGGTAGGTCTTCGCAAGTGCCTGGACCAGCGGCCCGATGCCAATGGTGGCCTTTTCTTCGAGCTTGTGCTCCATATCAGCATAAAGAATCTCATTCAGTGCGGGTGGAATCAAGTGCGATGCGGTCGCCCCGCCCGGGACGACGTCCGGTTGCGGCTTCCGGAGGAACCCGGGCGCCCCTTCGTCACGGGTCCCCCGAGCCGTTTTCGCGAGCAGGCGGAGGTGGGAAAATAACCGCGAATGCAAGAACCGAAAGGGCGCACAGTCCAGCGGAGACGGCGAATCCGGCGGCGAACCCGAAACGAGATATCACCGCGCCGAGGGTTGCCGCGGATACCGCGAACCCCCCGTATATGCACGTGTTATAGCCGCCCATGGCAAGCCCGCGGACCCTTGTGGGGACTGACTCGGACAACACCGCGCCGATGGCCGTAAAGGCCGTCGCCATGGCCCCGCCGATTCCGACGAAGAGGAAATACAGGGGAACGGCTCCCGGGAACACCCCGACGAGGGCGATGCACGATGCGAAGAGAAGGCACCCCACGACGATGTACCGCTCCCGTTTTCCCGTCCGGTCCGACAGCTTCCCGACCGGGATGCGGAAGACTGCATTGGCGGCGGCCTGGCAGGAAAAGATGAGCCCGGTGTGGGTGATGGAGATCCCCGCGTTGCGCGCGTAGAGGGGGAAGAACGCGAACAGCGCTCCCCATGCGTACGTGGAGAAGAAAGTGGCCGTCCAGCAGGCGAGAACGGATCGGTTCCCGAGAATCTCCCGGAAGTCCGAAACGAGGTTCCCGGACGAGGGGCGGATGACCGCAGGGGGCGCTGGCATGCGGCTCCCCCCCAGCAGAAGTCCCGCCGCGATGACGGCTGCCGAGAAGAAAAACGCCGTCCGGAACCCCCCGGCAGCGATTGCCCCTCCCAGTCCCGGCCCGGCCGCCATCCCGAGATACAGGGAGGACGTGTACCAGCCGTACGCTCTTCCGAGAAGGGGGGGCGGGGATACGTCGCCGACGTACGACATCATGGACGGGGAGAAGCAGGCCAGCCCCACCCCGGAAAAAAGGTAGACCGCGCCGACCTGCAGCGGCGTCCGGACGAGGAGAAGCAAGAGCGAAGTGAGCCCGGAGATCGCCATGCCGGAAAGGATGAGGCGCCTGCGGCCCAGCCGGTCGGATACCAGGCCCAGCGGCAACGAAAGGATTGCGGCTGCGGCCATGAAGCCGGCATTGATCATTCCGACCTGAACGGTGGTCGCCCCGAGATCGCTGGCAAACAGGGGGACGAGGGGCAGCCGCATGTAGGCGCCCAGATACAGGACGAAAGAAACGGCGCAGGCGACCAGGACGGGGGCAGGGGCTGCGAATCCGTGCAATGGAATAACCGCTCTTCCTCTTCCCGGAGGCGCTTTGTCGGGGGTGCACGATCCGCGTCCTGCGGGATCTCTAGCGTATTCTACCCCGGTCCGGCGGCTTATGGAACAACAGGACCTCCCGGTGTAGAATGGGAAAACATGCAATCACGAGAAAACACGCAGCACAGCCGCATGCGGCTGATCGCCGCGATCGGGAGGGACTTCGCCCCGGGATCCGGTCTGCGCTGATGGACCTGTGGCTCGTGCGACACGGGGAGGCGATGTCCGCGCAGGAGAACCCCGCTCGACCTCTCACCACCGAAGGGGCGCGGGCCGTCTCGGCGATTGCTAAAACGCTCGCGGGGAGGATGGGGTCCCTCGACCTCGTGGCGGCGAGCGGGAAAAGGCGTGCGCTCGAGACCGCGGCGATCCTGGCGGAGGCGACGGGATATCCGGCCGGCAGGATCGCCGAAACTGGCG
Source organism: Candidatus Limnocylindria bacterium (assembly GCA_035464915.1). Classification (GTDB taxonomy): domain Bacteria; phylum Desulfobacterota; class Deferrimicrobia; order Deferrimicrobiales; family Deferrimicrobiaceae; genus CSP1-8. Next base: position 5,930 of record DATHRT010000100.1, on the reverse strand, counting down.
CCCTTTCCCCGAATGCCACCCCCGAGACGTTCCTCGCATTCCTCAAGGAAAACGAAGAGGCGGAACGCCTCCTGTGCGTGGGGCACCTTCCCTCGATCGCCTCGATCGCCGCCTGTATTCTCTCCCCCGGCGACCCCGTGCATCTTGCCTTCGGTCCGGGAACCGTCTGTCGGATCCGGGTCGGTGCCCTTCGTCGCGGGGGAGGAGAGCTTCTCCTTTTTTTCAACGGACCCGGATGAGACAGGGAGGGAAACATGCCGTACGTGAACGTCAGAATCACGCGGGAAGGGGCTTCGGCGGAGCAGAAGGCCGAGGTGATCCGCCGCATGACGCAGGTGCTCGTGGATGTCCTTAAAAAAAACCCGGAAACCACCGTGGTGGTCATCGACGAGGTCGAGCCCGACAATTGGGGAATCGGCGGGACCACGGTGACCAAGAGGCGTCAAGGGAAAGCATAGATCCGGATTTAGCAGGGCAATTTTCTGCGTTTCCTTTTCTATTCTGTTGACAAAGAGTTTCCATTGCTGGGAATATAAATGCTATTCCCGCATTCGGAGGTGTTTTCATGGACAAAAGAGTATTAGTAGAGTTGACGACCGAAATAGTTTCCGCTCACGCCTCGGTTAATGAAATGAGCAGGGAGGAGCTTCTGGATGAAATTCAGGAGGTATTCCAGAAGTTGAATGCGCTTGTCGGGGTCGAGGGCGAGGCAGTAGCGGGTGTTTCGGCGGAAGTAAAGCCGGCGATACCGCTGAATGCGGCTTTCGGAGCCGAGCAGGTCTTTTGTATGGAATGCGGGAAAGGATTCACCACGCTGAAAAAGCACCTTGCGGTGAGTCACAACCTGAGCCCCAAGGAATACCGAAAAAAATTCAACATCCCCACAAAGACCCCTCTCGTGGCCAGGAACTACTCCGAGGCGAAGAAGAAGATCGCCCAGAAGCTAGGGCTTGCCGAGAAGCTTGCTGCCGGGCGGAAGAAACGGGCGAAGTAGGAGACGAGCCACCACAGAAACCCCGTGTTGTCGTGAGGAGAGGAAAGGAGGCGTTCAATGCCTTATGCAGCCAGGGACTATGGAAAGTTGATCGGGATGGAGGGTCTCAGCGAGACCCTGTTGAAAAACCACTTCACGCTGTACCAGGGATACGTTACGAACACGAACAAAGTCCTGGACGCCTTGGCGGCTATGCTTTCGGAGGGGAAGACCGGCACGCCGGAATACGCGGAGCTGAAGAGGAGGCTGGGCTGGGAAATCAACGGCATGCGGCTGCATGAATATTACTTCGGGAACCTGGGCGGCAAAGGGTCCATCGACGCGGGGGGGAAGCTCGGGAAAGCCCTCGCCGCGGAGTTCGGCAGCGTCGAGAAATGGGAGGCCGATTTCCGGGCCACGGGTGCGATGCGCGGGGTCGGTTGGGTCGTCCTGTATCAGGACACCGAGGGAAAGAGGCTCTTCAACCAGTGGGTAAACGAGCACGACGTGGGGCACCCGGCGGGCGCCAACCCGATTCTTGTCATGGACGTCTGGGAGCACGCCTTCATGATCGATTTCGGTCTGAAGAGGGCCGACTACATCGCGGCGTTCTTCAAGAACATCGACTGGAAGGCGGCAGAGGCGAGGCTTAAGTAAGACAGGGTCGAAAGACACCGGGAAGACGTTTCGGGCTATTCAGGGAGATACCTGCAATAGCCCGTTTTTTTCCGGGAGGAGAGGACGGGAGTTGGATTACTACGCGCAAGGAAGCCTGGTGGCCGCGGTGGTGGCCCTTGCCATCGCGGGATACCTGCGGGTGTGGGCGAAGGACGATGCGGAGGCGCGGGCGTTCGCGAGCCTGTCGTTCCTGATCTTCCTGTGGTGCTTCCCCGAGTACCTCTGGAAAACGATCGATTCGGCATTCTGGCAGCGGGTCGCACTGGCCGCGGTCATGTTCATTCCCCCCTTCGTGCTGCGGTACAGCGTTGCGGCGGTGCGGACCCGCCCGAGGTGGCACGGGACCGCGTTCGTGACGGGGCTCTGGATCAGCGCGGCCTTCCTGGTCACGATCGTGAGCGACCGTCTGTTCTTCTCCCCCTGGTGGAACGTCGCGGCGCTCCTGTACGTCTATCCATACCTCGGTCTTTCCCTCTACATCGTCGTCCGCTACGGGTTCCGGGCGAACCCGTCCTCCATCGAGCGGAAGAAGTTTCAGTTCCTCCTCTTCGGGGGAGGGATCGCGAGTCTTGTCGCGCCGCTCAACTTTCTTCCGGGGACGGGAGTCTCCTTTCCTCCCCTCGCCTCGTTCGCGATCCTTCTCTTTTTCTACTTCATGGCGACGGGGATCCTCCACCTTCACTTCTTCGAATTCCCGGACATCGTGGGGAGGGCGATCATTCTGGTCATCCAGGTGTTCGCCTTCGCCGTTGTGTTCGGAGGCCTGGAGGTCATGTCCGGGCGTAAATTCTGGTTTCCCCTGGCGGGGACGTTTCTCATTTCGTTTTTCCTGCTGACGTTCTATCCCGTGATGATGCGCAAGCTCGGGGGAATATCGTCCGACCTTCTCGTGCGGGAGTCGCGGACCATCCAGTCCGGGTTGGGTGAATGCGCGAAGAGGATCCCCGAATCCACGTCGCTCGCCGAGATCGCGCAGATCGTGGAGGATTCGCTCGGACGGATTCCGTTCGTCGGCCGCGCATCTCTCTGGATACATCCGGAGGGCGGGACCGACGAGGGAGTCGGTTCGCTCCCGGTGCGGCCCGACGAATACCTGCGTGCGCTCGCCCGGTTTTCCGCCCGGTTTCCCGTGCTCCGGTTCCTCGAGCACGGGGGCTCCCGGGCGTCGGATGTCGCCATCTGGGACGATTCCTGGGACGCCTCCTTTCCCATCTTTCTCCGGGGAAAGATGGTGGGCGTGGCGATGTTCCTGTGGAAGGAAAAGACGCCGTCCTTCAGGGAACAGGAGCTGTTGATTCCGTTCCTGGAGGGGATCGGGCTGGCGGTGGAGAATATCCGCCAGAAACAGAGAATCCAGAAGAGGGAACACTTTGCGACCGTCGGCGAGCTCGCGGCCGGGCTGGCCCACGAAGTGCGCACGCCGGCCGGGGTGATCAAGGGGGCGGCCCAGTTCCTGTCCCGCGAGGCACCCGACCGGGACCGGGAGTTTCTGGACATCATCGTCGAGGAGGCGGACCGCCTGAACGGGGTTGTGACCGAATTTCTGGAGTACGCCAGGCCCGGGAACCGGGCCCCGAAAAAGATCAATCTGCAGGAACCCGTGGAACGGGCGGTGGCGCGTCTCGCCAGGGAGAGGGCGAACGGGATGGACGGAGTCCGTTCCCACATCCATGTCGGCAGGCCCGCCCCCACGGTCATTGCGGACCCGTCCGAGATCGAGCGGGTGGTCTTCAACCTGCTGACGAACGCGGTCGAGGCGATGCCCGGCGGCGGGGACCTCACCGTCCGGATTTCCTCCAACGGGGGAGAGAGCCGGATCATCGTCGAGGATACCGGGGCGGGAATCGGGGAAACGGAGAGGAAGCATCTCTTCCGTCCTTTCTTCACCACGAGGGAGCGCGGCGTGGGGATGGGGCTGGCGATCTGCCGGAGAATCGTGGAGGAAAACGGCGGATCCATCGCGGTCGAGAGCGTACCCGGAAAGGGGAGCCGCTTCACGGTGAAACTGCCGGAGGGATGATCGAGTGAAGGCGACGATTCTCATTGCGGAGGACGATCGGAACCTGCGGCGCGTACTGCGGGCGATACTGGTACGCGAGGGGTACGACGTGGCGGAGGCCTCCAACGGGGAGGTGGCCGCGGCCTGGCTCGCCGAACACCGGGCCGATGCCCTCGTCACGGACATCCGCATGCCGAAGATGGACGGGCTTGCCCTGCTCCGCCACGCACGCGAGCGGCACCCCGATCTCTCGGTCATCCTCGTTACGGCGTACGGAACGATCGGAGACGCGGTCGAGGCCATCCGTTCCGGGGCGTTCGACTACATCTCGAAACCGTTCGACGAGACCGAACTCCTGCGCGTCGTGGGGAACGCTGTTCGCACCTCGGCCGCCAACGCGAAAGAGGGAGGGGGCGAAGAGTCGGGGGGGTGGTTCGGCATGGTGGGCCGGTCCCCGGCATGGAAGGAGATTCGCAAGGTGGTCGAGAAAGCGGCCGCCTCCCCGCTCTCGGTGATGATCACGGGGGAGACGGGGACGGGGAAGGAGCTCGTGGCGCGTGCGATCCACCGGATCAGCGGCCGCGCGGCCGGACCGTTCATCAAGATCAACGGCGCCGCCATCCCGCCTACCCTCTGGGAGGCGGAGGTCTTCGGTTACGAGAAGGGAGCGTTCACCGGAGCGGTTACCGCGAAGCCGGGGCGGTTCGAGCTGGCCGACGGGGGGACCTTCTTCCTTGACGAGATCGGGGACGTTCCTCTTTCCATGCAGGCGAAACTCCTCCGGGTCCTGCAGGACCGGGCGTTCGAGCGTGTCGGAGGGGTGAAGACGCTGACCTCGGACGTCCGCTTCATCTGCGCGTCGAACCGGGATCTGAGGAAGGAAACCGAGCGGAAAAGGTTCCGGGAGGACCTGTATTACCGGATCAACGGCATCCCCGTCCATCTTCCCTCCCTGCGGGCCCGCCGGGAGGACATCCTTCCGCTGGCGGAATATTTTCTCGGCCGCGCCTGCACGGAGATGGGGGTCCCACCGAGAAAGCTGTCGCCGGAGACGGCGGAGATACTGGACCGGTATCCATGGCCGGGCAACATCCGGGAACTGGAGAATGCCGTGGGGAGAGCCGTGGCGCTTTCGGAAGGCGAGGAGATCACCCCGCCGGACCTCTGCATCGCGCTGGCGGACGCGGAAGGGGAGGAGGCGACGCCGGAGGAGATACGGTTCCACGAGTCGGTCCGGGATCACAAGCGGGCGATCATCCTGCGGGCGATACGAAAGTCCGGAGGAAGCAAGACGAAGGCGGCGGAGATGCTCGGCCTGCAGCCGACCTACCTCTCCCGGCTGATCCGCGTGCTCAAGGTCGAGGGGTAAGCGTTACTTGGCGAGGTCCGTTTCCTCGCCTCCGGTCAGGATGGCAAGTTCCGCGGGCGTCGTCTCGAACATGTTGTTCGTCTCCCCCGCCGACGGGTAGATCGTCCCGAAACGCCGGAGGGATACGTCGAGATAGACGGGAATCCCTTCGGGCAGCCCCAGAGGGGAAACGGCGCCGACCTTGAACCCCGTGTGTCCCACCACGTCTTCGGGACCCGCAAGCCTTACCTTGCGGCCGTTTCGCATTACCTTCACCTTTTTCAGATCCACCCGCAGGTCCCCGGAAATCACCACGGCCACCGGGGAATTGTCCACCAGGAGCAGGATCGTCTTCGCGATCTGCCCGACCTCCACGCCGAGCGTCCTGGCCGCCAGTTCCGAGTTGTGCGTCGATTCCTCGAAAGAATGGATCTCCTTTTCGATTCCTGCGCCTTCGAGGAAGGCCCGCACATCCCTTTCCCCGCGCTCGCGCATCGCTTCCCTCCCCGGCCGGTTCTTTCGGTCGCTGCCATTATATCGGATCCTTGCAACCCCGCATTCCGGGAAGAGGGATTTCCACCCTAAGCGGGAAACCGGGAGGCGTTGCGAGTACAATAAGGATTGCGGTCCGGGGCCCGCTCCTAAGGACAGACGGACAAGCCAGAGAATGTGACGGGGATCGTTATGTACGAAATAGGCCAGTCGGCGGATTTGACCAAAGTCATCACCGAGGAGGATATTCTCCGGTTCGCGGAGATCACCGGAGACAGGAACCCCGTCCACATCTCGGAGGAGTTCGCGGCGCAGACCCGGTTCGGGGAACGGATCGCCCACGGGATCCTGACGGCGGGGCTCATCTCCGCGGTGATCGGGATGAAGCTTCCGGGGCCCGGGTGCCTGTATGTGTCCCAGACGCTTGCCTTCCTGGCCCC
>DATHRT010000099.1:0-8448 GCA_035464915.1 Candidatus Limnocylindria bacterium | reverse complement strand
AGCAGGTTGTAGATGGAGGTCGCGTTTCCCATCTGGGGCTTGGGGATCGAAGAGAGGGTGAGGGTCGTCAGCGGGATGAACAAAAGTCCCATCCCGATCCCGAGGTAGATCCGCGGCCACATGAGGGATTCGAAATCCGCTGCGAGGTTGAACCCCGCCATCTGCCGGGTGGAAAAGGCGCACACGAGGATCCCGAGCGCGAGCAGGTACTTCGGGTTCTGTTTCACGATAAGCTTTCCCACGACGGGCATCGTGATGAGGGTGGCGACCCCGCCGGGGGAGAGCACAAGGCCCGCAAGCGTTGCCGTGTACCCGAGAAGGATCTGCGCGTACAGCGGAAGGAGAACGATGCTTCCGAGGAGGTTGAAGAAGGCGACGAACATCACCACGTTGCCCGAGGAGAACGAGATGTTCTTAAAGGCGCGCAGGTCGACGATCGGTTGTTCGGCGAAGAAGAGTTCCACGATAACGAACGCGATGAGCGACAGCGCGGAGATCGCGGAGAAGACCAGGATGAAGTCGGAGTGGAACCAGTCCTCGCGCTGCCCCTTGTCCAGCACGATCTGCAGGGCGCCGATTCCCACCGTCAGGAGCGCGATTCCCCAAACGTCCACGCGGATCTTTTCCGTCCTTCTCATGTAGGGGGGGTCGATGATGAACATCTTGACCATCGCGACGGCGAGCAGCCCGATGGGGATGTTGACGTAGAAGATCCATCTCCACGAAAGCGTGTCCGTGATGTAGCCGCCCATGAGGGGGCCCGCGATCGGGCCGAACATGATGCCGATCCCGAAGAGGGCCATCGCCATTCCGTGTTCCCGGGGGGGGAAGGTCTCCAGCAGGATCGCCTGGGAGATGGGTTGGAGCGCCCCCCCACCGATTCCCTGAACAACCCGGAAGAAGACGAGCATCCCCAGGCTGGTGGATGCCCCGCACATCAGGGACGCCCCGGTAAACAGGAAGATCGAGAAAAGGAGGTACCGCTTCCGGCCGAAGGTGCGGGCGAGCCACCCGGTCATCGGGATGATGATCGCGTTGGAGACGAGGTAGGAGGTGAGGACCCAGGCGGCCTCGTCGATCCCCGCGGAGAGGGACCCTCGAATGTGGTCGAGCGAGACGTTGGCGACGCTGATGTCGATGATCTCGATCAGCGTCGGCAGCATCACGGTGACGGCGACGATCCACTTGCTCACGCCCACCGCGTCGTCGCCCCGGTTCCCCCCGTTCATCAGGCTACCGGACGAGCACCGTGGGCACGACCGACATCCCGATCCGCAGCACGTGTTCCGGGTCTTCCCCCCGTTCGAGCACGATCTTCACCGGGACCCGCTGCACGACCTTGACGTAGTTCCCCGTGGCGTTCTCGGGGGGGAAGAGGGAGAAGGCGGACCCGGTCCCCGCCATGATGCTTTCCACCCTCCCGCGGAACTTCTTTCCGGCGAACGTGTCGATGCGGATGGTGACCGGCTGGCCGGGTTGGATTTTCTTGATCTGGGTCTCCTTGTAGTTCGCCAGGACCCACACGTCCGAAATATCGGCGATCGCAAGCAGCGGCTGCCCGGGGGAGACGACCTGTCCCGCCTCCACCCCCTTGCGGGTCACATACCCGTCGGCCGGGGCGACGACCTCCGTGTATCCTCGGAACAGATTCGCTTCCGCGAGAGCGGATTCCCGCTGGCGGAGGACGGCGTTCTGCTGCCCCACCCTCGCTTTCCGCTGCGCAAGGGAGGCCTCCCGCTGGGCGAGGACGGCTTTCTTCTGGGACAACAGCGCCTCCTGGGTCGGGATGGCCGCCTCGGTGAATCGAAGTTCTTCCTTCGCGAGGTCGTGGCGGGCCCGGCTCACGGCGAGCTCCGTCTGGGCCTTCTCCAACCGCTCCCGACTGATCGACTGTCGCTCGAAGAGGTTTTCTGCCCGGTCCGCATCCCGCACGGCCTGGGCGAGCTGCGCCTCGGCGAGGGTCACCCGGGACCGGGCGGCTTCCACGCCGAGCCGCGCCTGGGCGAGCTGGGCCTGTGACGCCACCAGGTCCTGGCGGGCCGCCTGGATTTCCGCCGTCGCTGCGGTGATGTCCGAACGGGCGGCGGACAGGTCGGCCGTCGCGGCCGACACGGCGGAATCCGCCGCGGCCACCCGGACGGCATACGGATCCGGGTCGATCCTAAGGAGCGGCGTCCCTCGTTTCACCGGCTGGTTGTCCTCGACGAGCACTTCGACGACCGTTCCCTGGATGCGGGCGGAGACCGGGTGGATCCGGCCCTCCACGTAGGCATCGTCTGTCGATATGTGCGTCTGGCGGTACCACCAGTAGAACAGGCCGGACCCGACGGTCACGAGGGCGGCGACGATAAACAGCATCATCGCCTTCCTTCGACGGGAGTTTGCCGGCGGGACAGCGCCGATTCCGTTTCGTCCCTCACCCATCGTTTTTCTCCTTGCGTGGACTCATTCTCATGACTGGGTATTCTATTCCAAACCGGTTCGGCTGGGTAAACCCCCCGTATTCCCTCAGAGAATCCCCCGTAGTCCTCCGAGGCGCCGCATCGCGTACAAGTGGGCGTGGGTCGATGGGTTGCCTCACACCGTTCTTGGCACGCCGGCATGCCAGGGGAGCGGCAGCATCGCCGCGAGCAGCGCCCCGAGGACCGGCAGGAGATTGATCAGATGCACTGCGGCGGGGACACCGTACCGGTCGGCCACTACTCCCAGGAGGGTCACGCCGATTCCCCCCGTGCCGATGGCGAACCCCGCGATGGTTCCGGAGGCGGTCGCCAAGCGCAGAGGGAAGATCTCCTGCGCCATCACGATGGTAACGGAGAAAGTCGAGACGATCGTGGCTCCTACCGCGGCGGCCAGCACGAAAACGGCCCACCCGGTTGCCGAGAGAAACAGAAAAATAAGGGGAACCTGCAGGACCAGCGAGAGAAAGAGCATTTTGCGGTGGCCGATCCGGTCGGCAATCGGCCCGCCGGCCAGCGTTCCCAACGTGCCCGCGCCGAGGAACAGGAACAGGAGAGTGGCTACGAACTCCGGGTTGCGGGTCAGTTCCTCCCGGTAGAGGAACGGGAGAAATGCGGCGAGCCCGAGCTGCGTCCACGAGCGGAACACGACGATCAGGACGATCAGCGAGACGGCGTACATCGGCCGCCTGACGCCGTTGTCGACGGGGATGGGGGGACGTGCGGAGGCCTCGGAGATGCGTTTTCGGATGTGCGGCAAAGCCGGCACGAAGAGGGCCGCCGCTGCCGCCGCGGGGAGGATCAGCGCGGACGCTCCCGGAAGGCCCCATCGGGAGACGAGGAAGATGGCTGCGGGTGCGCCGATGGCGAACCCGAGGTTTCCCCCGACGGAGAAAAAGGACATTCCCGTCGCCCGTTTTACCGAGGCGATGCAGGCGGTGGCCTTGAACCCTTCCGGGTGAAAGGCGGCCGTGCCCAGACCCATGAATATCACGAAGGCGAAAAGCCATGCGAGGCTCGGGGCGCGCGGGATCAGGGCGATGCCGATGCCGGAGACGAGGCACCCCAGGGACAGGAGGATCGGGAACGGCCTGCGGTCGGTGTAGTAGCCGAAGAGCGGCTGGATCACGGAGGAGGTCAGGTGCGCCGCGAGCAGGATCGAGCCGGTGGCGGTGTAGGAAAGGGAGAAGCAGTCCTTCAGGTACGGCAGGAGCGCGGGAAGCGCCCCCTGCACGATATCGGTGCACATGTGCCCGAACGAGAGGAGGAAGAGGAGCAGGGGTCCACTGTTCATCGAAAGCTCACGTCGGCAATCGTCTCTTTTCCCAGGAGAAGCATCACCAGCCGATCCATCCCCAGGGCCGCACCGGAACAGGGAGGAAGCCCGGCCCGCAAGGCGGCAAGAAAGTCCGGGTCGACCGGCAATTGATCCCCTGTTTGACGCGCATGACGGGCAACCAGTTCCCGGAGCCGTTCCTCCTGCTCCCGGGGGTCGGTTAACTCCTCATAACCGTTCACCATTTCGATCCCGGCGACGTACCCCTCGAATCTCTCGGCGATGTCGCCGCCCCCCTCGCGTATCCGGGCCATTCCCGCGAAGGCGGCGGGAAACCCCGTCAGGAAGACCGCACCCTTATCGGCAAGTGCCGGCTCGATCACTTCCAGCACGGCCCGGAAGAAGAGGTCCTCCCACGTCTCGGCCGGGCCGGGATGGATTCCCTTCCCGGAGAGGGCAGTCCGGAGCGCCGTTGCGTTACCTACGGGGGAGTCGAGGAGTTGAGCGAACGCATCGGAAAGCTCCCACCGCATCCAGCGGCGGGGGAGCGATATCCGTTGTCCTCCCCGCCGGATCTCCTCCGTCCCGGTCGTTTGGCGGGTCAGGTTCCACAGGAGGTCCTCGACATCCTCCATCACCGCACCGGCCGGCTCCCCCACCCGGTACCACTCGAGCATTGTGAACTCCGGATGGTGCAGGGGAGATCCTTCCCGATCGCGGAACACCTTGCCGAGGTAGAAGATGTTTCCCGCTCCCCCCGCGAGGAGTTTCTTCATCGACAGCTCCGGGGATGTGTGGAGGTACAGGCCGGACGTCCTCCCCGCCGCGTCGGAGACGCTCACCGGGAAAACGTTGGGATCGATGTTCGGGTACGGCTGCGCGATCGGCGGGTCGACCTCGAGAAACCCGCGCTCGCGGAAGAACGCGCGCGTCGATTCGAGAACGCGGGAACGCCGGGCAAACGTCTCCCAGGAAAGCTCGCCTTTTGCCAGTCTGCCCCACGTCATGGAAAGGTTGCTGCCCTCTCCCCGCCCGCGTTTCCCGGAAGTGGTGATTCCCCTATCCTATGCCATTCCCCCCCGGGGGGAAAGGGTGCCCGGTGGATATCCCGCGGGAATCCGTGCAAAATAGGGAAATCCGGGAAACGGGATGGACTCGGCAGAGCGAGAAAAAAGGAGGAAGAGGCGATGCCATTTCCCAGCTGGGGTGAGACCAAGGAAGGTCACGACATGCTGTACGAGGCGGAGGAGCAACTGGCCCAGGCCGTGAAACTTCTCAACCTGGACCAGAACATTGCCAACCGGCTCCGGTACCCGAAACGCGCGCTCGTGGTCACCGTGCCCGTCAGGCTGGACAGCGGAAAGGTTGCCACGTACACGGGGTACCGGGTCCAACACAACATCACGCTCGGGCCGGGCAAGGGGGGGATCCGGTACAGCCCCACCGTCTCCCTCGAGGAAACGACCGCTCTCGCCATGTGGATGACGTGGAAGTCGGGCCTCATGAACATCCCCTTCGGAGGCGCCAAGGGGGGAGTGTGCTGCAACCCTCTCGAGATGTCCCGCCGAGAGCTGCAGGGTCTCACCCGGCGGTTCACCTCGGAGATCGTGATGCTGATCGGTCCGGAAAAGGATATACCGGCGCCGGACATGTTCACCAACGAGCAGACGATGGCGTGGATGATGGACACCTATTCGATGCAGATGGGCTACTCCGTCCCCGGCGTGGTGACCGGAAAGCCGCTCGTCGTGGGGGGCTCCGTGGGACGGCGCGAGGCGACCGGACGCGGGCTGGTCAATCTCATCGTCGCCGCCGCCGAGCGGCTGGGGCTTCTCCCCGAGAAACTCACCGCGGTGGTGCAGGGGTTCGGGAACGTGGGGTCCGTCGCCGCCCTGGAACTGGCGGAAAAGGGGGTGAAGGTGATCGCCGTGAGCGATGTGTACGGGGCCGCTCACCACCCCGACGGGCTTCCGGTGGCCAGTATGATCCGGCACATGGAAGGGGGGGGAAAGTGTCGGAATACCCGGGCGTGACGGAGGTATCGAACAGCGAGTTGCTGGAGATCCCGTGCGACATCCTGGCGCCGTGCGCCACCGCGGGCCAGATCACGGGGCAGAACGCGTCGCGGATCCGGTGCCGCATCCTTGCCGAGGGGGCGAACGGTCCGACTACGCTGGAGGCCGAGGAGATCCTGCGGGAACAGGATGTGTTCATCATCCCGGACGTCCTGGGGAACGCCGGCGGGGTAACGGCCTCTTACTTCGAGTGGGTCCAGGACACGCAGAAGTTCTTCTGGGACATCGAGGAGGTGAACCGTCAGCTCAAGCGCATCATGCTCGGGGCGTTCCGGGAAGTGCTCGATCTGGCGCACCAGAAGGGGGTGTCACACCGAATGGCTGCGCTCATGATCGGCATCTCGCGCGTTGCGGCGGCGATGCAATACCGCGGGCTGCACCCCTAGCATAGGGAAGAAGCGGGTTTTCGACACCCGGAGAGAGGAAGACGCCGAAATGCCTGCGGAAGGATGCGATCGGCCGGCGATTCCTTAGGAAATTCCAGGTTTCCGGAGAACGCTGCGAATCCCTCGGAGGCATAAGAGGCAGGGGGGAGGGAGAAGTATGGGGTTGTTCGACTACTTCAAGCCGGTTTCCACTATGACAGCCGACGAGGTTATCGCGTTCATCAGGGAGAGGAGCGATGACTCGTACAATCTTGTCGATGTCCGGCAGCCGGGAGAGTACGAGAGCGGGCATATCCCGGGGGCCCGTCTCATTCCGGTGGCGGAACTCGGGGGTCGCCTCCATGAACTCGACCGGGACAAGCCGACCATCGCCTATTGAAGGGCCGGGGTCCGCAGCCGTGCCGCTGCGGCTACCCTGGAGGAGGCAGGCTTCTCCCGGGTCCACAGCATGGCGGGAGGGATCGACGCTTGGAACGGCCTCGTGGCGGGAGGGGACTACGAATCCGGACTGGCGTATTTCTCCCGGGCCTCGGGGGCGGAGGAGCTGATTTCGCTTTCCTGGGCTCTCGAGGAGGGAAACCGCGCCTTCTACGAGCAGATCGCCAGGGAGGCGGGGGAAGGGGAATATGGCGCGCTCTTCCGTTCTCTGGTTCTCGCGGAGGAACGGCACAAGGAAACCCTTCGCGAACTTTACGTCCTGTCCTCCGGAAGGAACACAGACCCCGCACCTCCGGAAGGAATGGGGGCAGGGGGCTTCCTGGAGGGAGGGATTCCGTTCGGAGAAGCGCTTACGTGGGCCCGGGGAAAGCCGATGCAGGAGATTCTCGAACTTGCCATCGCGATGGAGGCGAACGCTCTGGACCGGTACATCAAGATGGGGAGAGCGGTTTTGGACGAGCGGTCGAGGATGGTCTTCCTGGCACTGGCGAGGGAAGAACAGGCACATCTCGAGAGGATGGCCTCTTTTCTGAACCGTTTCCCGGGGAAGGGATGACCGCCAGGCCGGCAACCGGAACCGGTCCCCGGTGGAAGAGAAGCCGTTACGCTTGCCGGGGGGAGCGCAGTTTCTCTTTTCTTTTTTGGCGGTTGGACGATTTCGCCCGTGTCGATGAGAACGACGCTCCGTCTTCCCGGGGAGGTGCCTACCCTCTCGCCTGTTTTATCCTTGTCGATTCGACGGAGGGAATCAGGATGAGTTCCCCCTTGTTCACTTCCATCTTCATGCCGGACAGGGTCGGGCTTCTGTTCTCCGGGGGTTTTTGATCCAGAGCGCTGGCATCTCTCCTCTTCCGGACAGTTCCGTCTCTCTCCATCTTGGAGGATGCGATTCTTGCCGCGACCATCGCCATTCCGATATCCAAGTCGCCCATGCCTCTCACCTCCGGTGGAACAGTATCGTTATTTGGATGAACTGACGACGGTTTTCGATTCCTTCCCTCCCCTTAGCCGCCCCCCCCGCCGATCCTTTGCGAGAAGAAGCGGACGAGCAGATACCCGACCCCTCCCAGGAACAGAAGCAGCAGATAGAAGATTGTGAGGTGGGTCGGACGGTGGTACGTCGAAATAGAGAACCTCCAAGGGAGGCGCGATATGTCCGCGGGGGACTTTTCGTAGTCCGGCGGTTTGTCCGGGGCAGCAAGGGACGCCTCGGCGGGCGCAGAGGCGATACCTTCTGGTTGCCCGTGTATCGGCTCCTCGAGGAGAGTCGACCGTTTGCTCTCCCATTCCTCCAGGGGTTCGGCCACCGCCGGGGATCTTTCCGCGGACTCCCGCGCCGCGGCGGAGGCGGGCGGATCCGGACGGATCGACCCGGAAATGTCGTAGCCCCCGGTCGGTAATCGTTTCGGACGTCCCCCCCGAAAGAGTTCGAGGGGATACACGTTGTCGGGGACGGGTTCGGCGGCATCGGTTTCTTCCGCGAGCGCCGTGTGTGTCTGCGTTTTTCCCTCTCCCTCCGCCACCCCGTGTCTGGCGCGTACCGGGGACGGATCCTGCCGTTCGACCAAGGGAGGGTCTTTTCCCTTTTGGGGATGGGGTCGGGGCCCTCCCGGCTGGTCACCCGGGACCTTTGCCGCCGGGGTCCGTGAGGGTGTCCCGGGGGTAAGGACGGCGATCGTTCCGCCGCACTTGCGGCAGCGCACCTCCGCCCCCCTGAATCCCCTCATCATCGAATCCTTCATCCGGTAGCGGGCCTGGCAGCAGCTGCATTCGATTTCCATCGCCATAACCCCTGTGGTCGGTTCGGAGGGAAA
>DATHRT010000098.1:0-11866 GCA_035464915.1 Candidatus Limnocylindria bacterium | reverse complement strand
TTCCCTGGCGGTCAGTCGATAGCGCCGCAACCATTCGGTGAATTGCCCGGCGGGGATCTTCCGCAAATGCCGGCTTTTCCGGCGCTCGGCCAGAATCTCGGGCATTCGGGCAAATGCGTCCCATTGCGCCCGGAGGACGGTTCGGAATAGCCCCCACGCGGATTCTTGCTCCGTGAACTTGCCCGAAGCTCCCTTGCCGCGAAGGGCTGCGATCAAATGATGAGTCATTCTGAGGATAGTATACGCAGGGGAAACCAATATCCAGCGGAGAGGGAAATACTTGAGCATCACCCAGACACGGTTTCTTTCCACCTGGTACGCTTTAAAGACGGAATAGTTCCCGGTGGTCGAAGAATATTTGTGGTATGCGACGGCCCGGGGAACGAGCAGGCATCGGCTGCCGAAAAGACGCGCGCGGAGCCCCAGATCCGTGTCGTCCCCGTAGGCGAAGAAGGACTCGTCGAATCCGCCGATGATATCGAGAAGATCCTTCCGGAAAGCTGCTGCACATCCGCTCGGAAAAAACACCTCCTCCTCGCGGTCATACTGCCCCGCATCCTCCTCGAGTCGCCCACGGCCCCGTGCGATGCCATCCGGGTATAGAAGGTGCCCCACCGTGTCGATCTCGTTCCTTCGATAATAGTTGAGGACTTTGCAGGCAAAGATCTCGACGTCCGGGTGGCGGCTGGCGGCTTCGAAGAGTTCTCTCAGCCAGTTGACGTCCGCAACGGCGTCGTTGTTAAAGAAGACCACCCATTTGCCGCGTGCTTTTTCTATCCCCCGGTTGTTTCCTCCTGCGAACCCTTGATTTTCCTTGAGGGGGATCAATCGAATCCGGTTCTTATAGTTCTCCTCCAGGAAAGCGACCGATCCGTCGGTGGATCCATTGTCCACGACGATCGTTTCGAAGTCCCGAAAGGCCTGCGCGAATACCGATTCCAGGCACTCTTCGAGGAGATTCCTGCCGTTCCAGTTCGGGATGATGATCGAGAAAAAAGGTGTGCCAGGAGGGGAGGAAAGCAAAATGTTCCTTATCTCATCACGGCTGGTCGTCTGGACAGCCAGAGGAGTAATCACCCATTTCGGTTTTGCCTCGGAAATGTTTCGGGTATCTTCATTCCGTTCCGGATTTCTGGAAAACGCCGGATTCCGGGTCTATTGTAGGGATTGTATTCGGCTCCTCATCGTGTCCGGTCGAACGGCTGTGTTTCAAGAGCGCCAGTTCCTGCGCCATCTTCTTGTTCATCTGGTAGAGTTTGGAGATTGTGATCGAGAAATGAATAAGGATGAGCAGGATGAAGAGC
The DNA here is from genome assembly GCA_035464915.1 of Candidatus Limnocylindria bacterium. Taxonomy (GTDB): domain Bacteria; phylum Desulfobacterota; class Deferrimicrobia; order Deferrimicrobiales; family Deferrimicrobiaceae; genus CSP1-8. Next base: position 10,562 of record DATHRT010000098.1, on the reverse strand, counting down.
ATGCCGATGAGGAACAGGAAGGATGGAGGGTAGAAGATTCCCGCTTTGTTTGAGGCCCACTCCAGCCAATCCCTCTTGAGCGAGAAAACGAGGATGATCACGCTGCCCGCCAGCCAGAGGATGGAATACTCCTCCCGGAGCCTGCGACGGCGAACCATCTCGAGGATATAAAAGAGAAGGGCTGCGGATACGAGAACGGAAAGAATCGTGATCCTGGTCAACCGAACCTCCGGATGCGGTTGATGAAAAACGAAAGCGTCACCTTCACCATATAATACACCGCCCTGTACATGGTAATGGAGGATTTCCCTTCCGTGCGCTCGTACATCCGGACCGGCACCTCCACCGCCCTTGCTTTCTGCCGGTGCATGAGGATGTAGGCGTCCACTTCGGGATAGTCCGACGGGTAGTGATGGGAGTAGAATTCGATCAGGCGGCGGTTCACCGCGAAAAATCCCGATGTCGGATCCGTCACGCGGTAACCGGTGTTCCAGCGGACAAGCCAGCGGAAAAACCGGATGCCGAAGATGCGGGGGATGGAGATTCTATATTCCTTCTCACCGAGGAACCGCGATCCGATGGCGGCGTCGGCTTCGCCTCTCAGGACGGGGTCGAGAACGCGAGGGATGTCCTCGACCTCGTGCTGCCCGTCCGCGTCGATGCGGACCAGGGCGTCATACCCGTGATCGCGGGCGAACTGATACGCCGTCTGGAGGGCTCCTCCGATCCCCAGGTTGCAGGGAAGATCCAGAGTGATGGCCCCGGCGTTCCTGGCGGCGGCGGAGGTGCCGTCCAAAGACCCGTCGTTCACCACGACGACATCGTAGGGAAGTTTTCGCCGTATGGAGGAGACGATTCCCCCGATCGATTTCTCCTCCCCGTACGCAGGAATAGCGACGAGGACGCGGGGGGTTTTCCCCTTGTTGCCTTCCGCGTGGGCAGGCGCCGCATTTGACATGAAAACCCTTCTCTCTTCTCCCCGGCGGATATGGACCAACGGGCAATACTATACCGTCAACTTCTCCGGGAGGAAACGGGGAGAAAGCAAGGACACTCTGCCCGCAAATCACTCCGTCTGTTTTATTTCGGGCAGACAGGAACCCGTGCTAAAATATAATGTTTAAATACGGAACATCCGGAGGATCGGTGAGCGGCTGCGTGTGGAGCCGAAGACAGTTTTTGAAACTTGCGGGCGGCACGGCGGGGATCACCGCGGCCGGCGGCGCCGGCCTGCTTGCCGGAAGCCTGCCGACCTTTCTGCGTGCCGCAGCTGGGCCGGGAAACGGCACCAAGGTGGCCATCGCCTCCGGGGCAAGCGCTGCCGACAATGCACGCCGGGCGGTCGATGCGCTCGGCGGGGTACAAGCTTTCGTCTCCCGCGGGGACGTGGTGGTCCTGAAGCCGAACATCGGCTGGGACCGCTCGCCCGAGCAGGCGGCAAACACCAACCCCGACGTGGTGATCGCCCTGGCGGAGATGTGCCTGTCCGCCGGGGCGAAGGAAGTGCGCGTTTTCGACCGCACCTGCAACGAACCGAGGCGCTGTTACATAAACAGCGGCATCCAGCAGGCAGTGGAGGAGTTTGCAAAAAAACACCACGCGGGCGATACCCTGCGCATCTACCACGTGGAGGACCGGAAATTCCAGCGGACCGATATTTCCGGCGCCCTCGCCCTTAACAGCTGGGACCTTTACCGGGACGCCCTCGAGGCCGACAAGATCATCAATATCCCCGTGGCCAAGCACCACACGCTGGCCAACGTCACCCTGGCCCTGAAAAACATGATGGGAGTGATGGGGGGGAATAGGGGGCAGATCCATTTCCGTCTTCCCGACTGCCTTGTTGACATCAACCGGAAGATTCCTACCCACCTGGCGGTCATCGACGCCACCCGCATCCTGCTGCGGAATGGCCCCTCGGGGGGCAATCTTGCGGACGTAAAGGCGGTCGGCAAGGTGATCGCTTCCGCCGATGTCGTGGCGGTGGACATCGTGGCGGCGAACAGGCTCTTCGGCCTGAGCCCGGACGAGGTGCCGCACATCCGGACGGCGCTTACGGCAGGCTTGGGGGTTATATCCCCCGCCGAAATCCGGGCGGTGGAGGTGTGACGACGATGCGGCCGAAACGCAACCCCGAAATCGCCTGGAGGCTGGAAAAAGGGGTGCACGAAATGGCTTGGGACAAGGCGCGCAAAGGGGAAGAGCACGAGGACCTGGGGGTCATGACGCTCATGGTGAACGGCACCATCCACATGCTGAATCTTGCGGGGGCGGAAATCTGGACCCGGATCAACGGGATCAGGTCGGTCGAAACGATCGTCGCCGAGATCGCCCCCCTCTTCCACGCCGATCCCGGGGAGATGCAGGCCGACGTGGTGGAATTTTTAAAAGATGTCGAGGGAAAAGGGTGGGTGACGCTTTCCGGGGATTCTGGCCCCGCGGCACCCAAGTGGACGGCCAAATGATTTTCGTTATAGATTCTATAGCCTATATTCGAAGATTCGGCGATTTCCCGATGGATCAGTTTGTTTTTTAGGACCCGATAGCCTGCTAAGACCAGGAAACAGATTTTGGTCTTGGCCAACGTATATTTTGCTTTGAGGGGTCACTTGGAATTCACATTGCCAATGCATATACGCTGGGACGTCGATTTTAAAGGCCGGATCGGGCGCCCCAAACGGATCGCCCGGCAGATCCGGGAGATCGCGCCGCAGATCGTGGAGATGCGGTTCGAGGGCGACAGGGGGATTTCGGAACTCTCCGCCATCGTGACCGAGATCCACAAATGCCACCCGAATGTCGAGGCGACGGTCGCTCTTTCCGCGAAGGCCACTGCAGCCGCCCGGTGGGGGTATCCCGTCCATTTCCTCTGGGCCATCGAGGGGGGCAAGGCGTTTGCCCGCTGCATCCCTACGGATGCGCGTGTCGTTTCCTTCACACCGGACGAGGAAACCATCCTCTTGTTGCCGGAGGTGCTCGAGGATTTCGCGGAGAGTACGGCAGAGGAGTTGCATCTTCCCAACGTCAATGCCGTCCGCGCCCTCGCCGCGAAGGGACATATCCCGGTTCCCCGCGCCGAACAGATCCGGGAGGTGTCGGAGAAAATCGGGCGCTCCCCGGTCCCTTTGAATGGTAAGCGGCTCCTTGTCCACGATTTCTTCCTCTGCCGGGCCTTGCGGGGCGTCTTCCCGGACGAGGGGGGAAAGCGCGTCGAGTTTCCCGGCTGCGAGGCGGGGACCCGTCTTGCTTACGTGGACTGGGACGGCAACGTCTACCCTTGCGACTCCATCCCCATCCGCCTGGGGAATCTCCTCGAGACCCCCTTCGAGCGGATATGGCGGTCGCCGGCGCGGATGCGAGTCGTCGAGGCGATCCACTCGGTTCCCGTCGATTGCGATTCCTGCATGGCCCATAGCGGCTGTCGCGGTCTGGCGCACTTCGCTTCGGGGACTTCGTAGCGAATCCGGCATTGAATCCGGGGGATAGTTTGTGTTCTAATCCCTTGATCGGCATTTCTTGACAACCCCCAAGACAGAGGAGAATAACCGTGAGGAGATCGTTTTTCCGAGGCGTATTGTTCCTGGCCATCGCTGCCATGGCGTTCAGCGTGTCGGCATGCTCAAAGCAGCAACCAAAAAATGAAACGGTGGCCGAGGTAAACGGCGACGCGATCCGGGTGACCGAGCTTCGGGAGTTCCTCGGTATACTCGGGGGGGACACCTCCGTTGCGGGAGTCACGACGGAGCAGAGAAGCCAGTCCCTCGACCGGCTGGTCGCGGGCCGTCTCCTTACCCAGGACGCCCGGGCGCAGGGGTTGGACAACACGGACGAATTCCGAAACGCCAGGGAAAAGAGCGGGGAGATCGCCCTGATCACGGCGCTCTTGCGGAAGGAGATCGATTCCAAGGCGAAGGTATCACGGGAGGAGATCCAGGCCGAAGCGAAGAAGATGATGGCTGCGGACAACACCCTTACCGACAATGCCGCGAACGTCCAGGCGGGGCGCTCGGTTTCCCGGGCGAAGATACGGAAAGTCCAGGAAGAATTGATCGATGCCGCAAAAAAAGAGTTCCCTCCCACGATCCACCAGGAGATGGTGGACAAGATCGTCGGTGGCGGGACGGTTCCGGACAATGCCGTACTGGCGACCGCCGCCGGCGACAATATCACCTACGGGGACGTAAGAGAGGATCTGGAGCGGTCGACAGGGGGGATGCACGGCGGGCAGTCCATCGCCCGCAACCCGGTGGCGATCAACCGTATGCTGACCCGGGAGGCCACCGGGAAATCGCTTGGCGCCTACGCGAAGAAGCAGGGGATCGAGGGGTCCGATTGGCACAAAATCACCCGCGAGGAAATCGAGAGGGCGATCCTCATCGACCTGCTGGCGGCGAAGATCATGGGGGACGAGTCCCCGGTAGGCGACGACGAGATCGATGCCTATTACAAGGAGCACCCCGAGATGTTCGTCCAGCACGGGAAAAAGGTCCCCCTCGTGATGGTCAAGGAGCGGCTTCGGGGATTCCTGCGCAGCGAAAAGCGCAAATCCGCGATGAATGACTATATCGAGGAGTTGAAGAAGAAGGCGACGATCAAGGTGAACGAGAAAGTGCTGGGCGACGTGTAGGGGATTTTCGATGGGGCGCATGGTCCGCACGGTTCTCCTTTTCGCCGCGGGGGTTCTCCTTCTGGTTGGCGGTCCGGTTTTGGGACAGGAAAAGGAGACGCCTCCGGCGGGGAAAGAAACGGGCGTCGCGGAAAGGGTCCCGTTGCTTGCTGCGGGGGCCGCCGCGCCCGCGTTTCGCCTTGCGGAAGTGTCCGGGGAGTCGTATTTCTATGGCGGGAAAGGAAGCGGGAAACCGCTCCTCCTCGCTTTTTTTTCCGTGTTCTGCGACCCGTGCCGCGACGAGCTGGCGGTCCTCCAGAGGATCCAGGAAAGGTACGGAGGCCGGGTGGCAGTGGCGGCCATCTCCCTGGACGGGGAAATCCTGCAAAGCACGGTCGCCGGGTTCGTGAAGCAGGAAGGGTACGCCTTCCGTGTTCTTTTGGACGAAGTGACCGACAGGCAGGTGTTCCGGGTCGCGGATGCGTACCGGGTGACGGAGATGCCCACCCTGTACTTCGTAAACAGGGTCGGGAGGATCGTTTTCGCCGGGACGGGCCGGGTCGCGGAGGATACGATCGAAAAGGCCGTCCGGGCCGCTCTGGCCAGGTAACGAAATCGGAGCATGACCAGTTCGCCCCGATTCCTCCTTTTCGACCCGACGGGCGACTCGTGGTCTGCGATCACCCTCCCGCAGGTGGCGTTCGCGGGGCGTTCCAACGTCGGCAAATCGTCTCTGTTAAACGCCCTGGTAGGGCACTCGCGGCTTGCCCGCGTCGGAAAGACGCCCGGCAGGACGCGCGGGATCGCGTTCTTCGAGATCGAAAAGCGGTTCGTCTTCGCCGATCTTCCGGGGTACGGGTTCGCGAAGGTTTCCCGGACGGAGCGCGAGGGGTGGAAGAAGCTGGTGGAGGGGTATTTTTCGGGCTGCCGCCTGCTGCGGAAGGTCTACGTCCTGGTGGATATCCGGAGGGGGCCGCAGGAAGACGAGGAGATGCTTGCGGAATATCTCTCCTCCCACGGCGTCGCGTACCGCTTCGTGGGCATGAAGGCCGACAAGGTCAAGCCGAGGGAGATCCCGATTCTTTCCTCGCACTTCTCGGGGCCGCCGTGGCTGGCGCGAGGAGGGCCTCCGGTGATCGTCTCGGCCAGGACCCGGGCGGGGATCGACCTCCTCTGGCGGGATATCCGGGCGGTTTTTTCCCCTTGATTTCAACGGGGGGAAACGATACGATTTCGAGGTTCTAAACCGGCTCAAGTCCTGCCAGGGTCACAATTTCATGTTACAGTCCGGCGGCCTTCCGGCGGGCACGGAGGACACCCGTTGTTCACAGTCACCGAAAACAAAGAGATCGCCAAGAACGTCTTCTTCCAGAAGATCCAGGCGCCCCGGATCGCGCGCAAGAGGAAGGCGGGGCAGTTCCTCGTGATCCGCAAAGGGGAGATGAGCGAACGGATTCCCTTGACGATCGTGAATTCGGATCCTGCCGAAGGGACGGTGACCATCATCTACCAGGTGGTCGGAAAATCGACCGCGGAGCTTGCCAAAGTGATGCCCGGGGAGACCCTCCAGGATGTCGTCGGTCCCCTGGGACTGCCGACGCACATCGAGAACTTCGGCACCGTCGTCGGCATCGGCGGCGGCATCGGCGCGGCCCCCCTGCTCCCCATCGCGACGGCCATCAAAAACGCCGGGAACCGGCTGATCTCGATCGTCGGGGCGAGGACGAAGGACCTGCTCATTCTCGAGGAGGAGATGAAAGCGATCAGCGACACGCTGATTGTCACCACCGACGACGGCTCGTACGCCAAGAAGGGATTCGTCACCACGGCCCTGCAGGAACTGATCGACGCCGGGGAGAAGATCGGCCTGTGTATCGCCATCGGGCCGGTCCCCATGATGCGGGCGGTGGCCGATGTTACCCGGCGGCCCGAGATCAAGACGGTTGTGAGCCTCAACCCCATCATGGTGGACGCCACGGGAATGTGCGGCGCGTGCCGGGTGACGGTGGGGGGGACGACCAGGTTCGTCTGCGTCGACGGTCCGGAGTTCGACGGGCACGAGGTCGATTTCAAGGAACTGACCCTGCGAAACCGCGCCTACCTGAAGGAAGAAAAGGCGGCGATGGAACGGTTTGAACACAAGGACGGCAAGTGCGCGGGGACGAAGGCCCCGGCGGGCACTCCGGGCGCCGCTCCCGTGACGACGGGATGAGGAAGGTAATGGCCGACGCGAAGCCCACCCCCCGCCCCAAGCCGTTCAGCATCCCCCGGCAGCCGATGCCGGAGCAGCCCCCGGAAGTAAGGAGGAGCAACTTCCGGGAAGTCCCCTTCGGCCTCACCCCCGACCTGGCCATCATGGAGGCGACCCGGTGCATCCAGTGCAAGAACCCGGCGTGCGTCAAGGGGTGCCCGGTCAACATCAAGATCCCCGAGTTCATCGACCTTGTCCGTCAGGGAAAGTTCGTCGAAGCCGCCCGGAAGATCAAGGAGGACAACACGCTCCCCGCGGTGTGCGGCCGCGTCTGCCCCCAGGAGGAGCAGTGCGAGATGCCGTGCGTCTTAAGCAAAAAGGGCGAGCCGGTCGCCATCGGTCGTCTGGAGCGGTTCGTCGCGGACTTCGAGCGGGTCACCGGCAACGTGGTGGTCCCCGAGGTCGCCCCTCCCACGGGAAAGCGCGTCGCGGTCGTCGGGGCCGGCCCGGCGGGCCTGACGGTTGCGGGGGACCTCGTCCAGAAGGGGCATGACGTCACCATCTTCGAGGCCCTGCACAAGCCGGGCGGCGTGCTCATGTACGGGATCCCGGAATTCCGGCTCCCGAAGGACATCGTGCAGGCGGAAGTGGATTACATCTGCAGCCTGGGCGCCAAGCTCGAGTGCGACGTCGTCATCGGCAAGACGATCACGATCGACGAACTCCTGGAGGAGGAGGGGTTTAACGCCTGCTTCATCGGGACCGGGGCGGGGCTTCCGTACTTCATGAACATCCCGGGAGAGAACCTGAACGGGATCTATTCGGCCAACGAGTACCTCACCCGCTCCAACCTGATGAAGGCCTACCTGTTCCCCGAAGCCGACACGCCGGTGATGAAGGGAAAGCACGTAGCAGTGGTCGGCGGCGGAAACGTGGCGATGGACGCCGCCCGCACGGCCCTGCGGATGGGCGCGGCAAAGGTCTACGTCGTCTACCGGCGATCGAAGAAGGAGATGCCCGCCCGCATCGAGGAGATCCACCACGCCGAGGAGGAGGGGATCGAGTTTCACCTCCTCACCAACCCCCTCCGGTTCCTCGGGAACGAGGAGGCGTGGGTCACCGAGGCCGAGTGCCAGAGGATGGAGCTGGGCGAGCCGGACGCGTCGGGCCGCCGCCGCCCTGTGCCCGTCAAGGGATCGGAGTTCCGCCTCGCGGTGGACATGGTCGTCATGTCGATAGGAAACGGGGCCAACCCCTTGGTCCCCGCCACGACCCCGGGCCTCGACACGAACAAGTGGGGGAACATCCTGGCCGACCAGGAGACCGGCAAGACGAGCAAGAAGGGTGTGTTCGCCGGCGGCGACATCGTGATCGGGGCGGCCACCGTCATCCTGGCCATGGGCGCGGGCCGAAAAGCGGCGGACGCGATCCACGAGTATATAAAGACCGGCGTTTGGTAGAAGAGTAGGCCGGGACGGTCCTGCCGTCTGCGTTTTCCCTTATCCGTCCTTTGTCGTGAACGGCGGACCCGCTGTGGTTTTGCCGAGTCCTTCTCCAGGACCGTCCCGCAGCAAAGAAAGGGCACGGGAGATCGTGCCTTTTTTTTCGGGGAACGGGCCCCTCGAAGCTCGGGATCGGCTCCGCTGCCTCGGAGGGGGGTTCCGTTCGTGGCTCGCCGTGCGATGCACCCACACGGCTGCGCTTTACCTCACTTCACCCCCCTCCTGTGGCTGCTGCGCCGACAACCGGGGACCCGTGGCGATGCGGGGGGTTCCGCGGAGCGGCCTGTGGAGCGAGAGTTCTTGTCGGACGAGCGGAACCGGCAGCGAGCGGGCGCAAGGTCGCGAGCGTAGCGGAGTGGAAGCCCCCCGCGAGCCAGGGGACCGGGGCAACGGCGGAGCCTATCCCGGACGGCCTGTTCTTACTGCAGCATCTCGAGGAACGCCTGGATCCGGATCTTCGTCCGCCCGTCCAGGGGGCCCGGCTCGTCTCCTTCCAGCGTAAGGACCGGGAGGCCGATCTCCTCCCGGAGCAGGATGTCCTCGATCTGGCGGAAGCAGAACGACTGGACGTAGTGGACGACCCCGCGCACGCCCCGCCGCGCCGTTTCCCGGCGGATGTCGGCCAGACGCTCGAAGAAGGAGTAGGGGTACGTGTATTCCCGGTACTGCTCGGTGAGCGTCCGCGTGGGCTTGGGCATCGCGAACTGCCGTTGCACCTCGTTCAGCACCGCACACCCCCCCGCCTCCTCGAAGAAGGCGTGCAGGCCGGAGGTGATGGGAGGGACGCCGACGAAAGCGATCGGGATCAGGTCGCGACGGGGCGGCCGCTGCCGCGCACCGGCAAGGAACGCGAGGGCCTTCCGCTCGTACTCCTGCGGGTCCCCCTCGAAATCCGAGCAACTGACCAGCCAGAAGTGGTTCTCTTCTCCGGTGACCTTTCCCTCCTCCCAGGTCAGGCGATCGATCTCGTGTGCCGCCCGGCGAATGCCGTCCAGTTTTCGTTTCCACCCTCCCGCTCGCGCGACCGTCGTTCCGAACCGACGGGCCAGTTTGCGGATCTCGAGGGAGACCGTCCGATGGTCCCGGTCATACGGGAAGGAGAAGGGGGTGATTTTCACCCCCCGGTACTGGAGGACCTCCATGAGCGCCTGGGTGAAGCTGCAATCGCCCTGGGCCACGCCGATCACGTCCGTCACGCCGTGCCGGCGCACCACGCCGTAGATTCCCTTGACCCATCCGCAGCTGTTCCGGGGGAAGCCGTCGGATTCGGCGAGTCGCACGTACTCGGCAGGCCTTGGGGAGGTGATGAAGAGGTTGTTGAGGTCTACGGGAGTATGCCCACCGGCAAACAGGACCTCGACGGGGATCGTCGTGGTGAAGCCTACGCGCGCGATGTCAGTCCCCTCGGATGAAGAGGAAATAGATGACGACGACGATGACCAGGAAGGAGCCGATGGCGAACACCAGCAGGTTCGTGTTCATGTCTGTCTTTCCCTCGGCGAGTTTCGAATAGCGCGCGACAGCTACCAGGGCCGCCACCGCGAAGAGGCTGAGTGCCACGACCCTCCACTTCATGACCAGGGAGAGGAGGAAGAGCGCCCCCGCGGCGAATATGACCCGGGGATCGGTCAAAAATTCGATGACTTGCACGTTGATCAGGAAATCGATGATTTCCCGCACTGCGCACCCCCTTACACAGGCGTTCGGTTGACAAGGATACGATAGCGTCTTAAGGTAGGAAAATCAAAGGATTAGGAGAGGACGTGAACCGGCCCGTCGGGGTGTTCGATTCGGGGGTGGGCGGACTGACCGTGCTCCGGGAGCTGGTGCGCTCGCTTCCCGGGGAGCGTTTCCTGTACGTCGGCGACACGGCCCGGGGTCCCTACGGGACGAAGTCCCGGGAAACCGTCACGCGGTATTCCATCGAGATCGCCAACTACCTCATCACGCAGCATGACATCAAGATGCTCGTGGCGGCGTGCAACACGGCCTCTTCGCTGGCCCTTCCCGTGCTGCGGAAGATCTACAAGATCCCCGTTGTGGGGATGGTGGACCCGTGCGTGCGGCGCGTCGTCTCCCTTCCGAAACGGGACTGTATCGGGGTGATCGGAACCGCCGGCACGATCCGGTCGGGGGCATACGAAAAGGCGCTGCGCTCCACGGTTCCCGCCGCCCGTGTCGTGAGCAGGCCGTGCCCCCTCCTCGTCGCTCTTACCGAGGAAGGATGGGTCGACACGCCCGTGACGCGCGCCGTGATCGCCGA
>DATHRT010000097.1:0-7887 GCA_035464915.1 Candidatus Limnocylindria bacterium | reverse complement strand
TTGGGGGTAATGACCGTGGCCAGCGGCAGCAGTTCCTCGCGGATCGCCTGGCGGGCGTCCCCGGACAGCAGGGAATCGCCGCTCTTGGCGATCATCACCGGGTCGACGACCAGATTGGGAATACGGAACGTGCGAACGGCTTCCGCCACGGTCTTTACGACAGCCGCGTTGGAGAGCATCCCGGTCTTGGCGGCGTCGGCACCGATATCGGTCATGACGCTTTTTATCTGCTCCCGGACGAAATCGGGAGAAATGTCGAAAATCCCCTGCACGCCCACCGTGTTCTGTGCGGTCAGGGCGGTGACGGCGGACATTCCGTAAACCCCGAATGCCGCAAACGTTTTCAGGTCCGCCTGAATGCCTGCTCCTCCGCCGCTGTCGGAGCCGGCGATGGTGAGCGCCTTTTTCATCGTTTCGTATCCCTCCCCGATCCCCCCGGTGTCCGGAAATGATCCCAGCCGGCCGGAGTCAAAGGGGTTCTGGTCCCCTGGGAATCGACCAGGCAGTATCCATCTTTGCGCCCCACGATTTTTCCGATTTCCGTGATCGGAACCCCCGAATCACGGGAGAGGGATCGTATTTTTCGCGCCGGTATGCGGGGGGGCGCGGTAAAGAGCAATTCGTAATCCTCCCCGCTGTGCAGGGCAAGGTCGATCACCGATTTGCCGGACCTTGCCGCGATCTCCCCGATCCGTTCCGGAAGCGGCAGACGGTCCGGATAGATTTCCGCTCCCACCTTGCTCCGGGTACAGATGTGGAACAGGTCGCCGGCCAGCCCGTCGCTCAGGTCGATCATGGCGGTGGCTACGCCGGAGCGCGATATCCGTCGCCCCAGCGTAACCCGGGGCGTGGGAATGAGGTGGCAGGCAACCAGGTGGCGGTACCTTGCGGGAACGTTTTTCCCGAACGCCTTCAGTGCCTGGAACCCCGCACCGGAGGCTCCCAGTCTCCCGGTGACAAATACGCGGTCGCCCACCCGGGCGCCGCCGCGGGTCATCACCCGTGACAGATCGTTTTCCCCCATCAGGGTGATGTCCACGATCAGCACGTCTTCGGTCCGGGCCAGGTTTCCCCCCACGATCCGGGCCCCGTGGCGTTGCAGTTCATCCCGCATCCCCTCGAACAGCCGGTCGTAACTTGCAACGGGGAAGGCGCCCGGAAGTCCCAGCGAGACGAGGGCAAACGTGGGCTTTCCCCCCATGGAGGCGATATCGCTTACGTTCACCGCCATGGCACGGCGACCCAGCTGGTAGGGAGTGATGCGGTCGAACCGGAAATGGCGGCCTTCCACCTGGATGTCGCAGGTCACCAGCAGCGCCCTCCGCTTATCCATCCGGATCACCGCGGTATCGTCTCCGATGCCGATCACGAGATCCTTGGCTCTGGTAGCGGGAAGGATTTTCCCGATCCTGTCGATCAGGGAAAATTCCCCGATCTCCCCCACGCTTTTCCGCCTTCGCTTCAACGACCCGGATCCCCGGCGCTCAGGATGGATTTCAGCTCCCGCGCCGCCTGTGTAATATCGTCCGCCGCGACGATCGCGGAGATCACCGCCGCGGAATCCGCCCCCGCTTCACGCACCAGGCGTGCATTTTCGGCCTTGATCCCCCCGATCGCGACGATGGGGAGGCGGCAATGCTTCCGGATACGCGCAATCCGTTCCAGGCCGAGAGGCTCCCCGGCATCCGCCTTGGTTTCCCGGGCCTCGAACACCGGGCCCACCCCCAGATAATCCGCCCCATCCTTTTCCGCCAGGAGGGCTTCCTCCAGCGTATCCGCCGAAACCCCCAGGATTCTGACGGGTCCCATGATGTTGCGCGCTACGGTCGCGGGCAGATCCTTCTGGCCGAGGTGGACCCCGTCGGCATCGGCGGCCAGAGCGATATCGAGGCGGTCGTTGACGATAAGCGGCACCTTCGCCTCCCGGGTGAGCTTCCGAAGAGCAAGCGCGACCCGGTAGAGCGTTCCCCCGGAGGCGGTCTTGTCCCGCAGCTGAATGACGTCGGCTCCGCCCCGGATCGCGGCTTCCGCGACCTCGATGTGCGACCGGCCCCGGCTTACCGATTCGTCCGTGATGACATAGAGGCGCCAGCGGCCGGGAGAGATCCTGTCAATCAATGGGGAATCCCCCGGAAGAATACGTGATCGCGGCCGGCCATTCCTCTTTCTTCCAGCTCATGTCGAAAAACAGATATTCGAAGCGGGTGCTCGTTTCGTAGAGCCGGTACCAATACTCCTTGCGCTGCGCAGAGGCGCCTCCGGCGTACTCGTTCACTTTTTCGACAAGCCAGTCGGCGAGATCGGAAAACTCCCGGGAGGAATAGGTCTCGACCCAGTCCCGGTAGAACGGATTGTCCGGGAGGCCCCGGGATTTCAGCTTCTGCCCGATCTCGACGTACCCGCAGGCACAGGGCGTCAAGACTGCCAGGATGTCCGACAGGCTCCCCTCGTGGCAGGTCCGGACCAGGAAATCGGTATAGGCGGACGTGATCATGCTCTTGCGGGTCCTTTCCAGTTCCGGTGCGGGAATGCCGAAACCGCCGCACGTTTTCCGATGGAGATCCATTTCCACGTTCAGGGTCGTGTTCAGCAAGGTGGCAAAGGTTCCCATATCCTTTAAATGCCAGGATTTTGCGCTCGCCAGGGCAAAGACCCGGCTGAAATCGATCAGGTACACATAATCCTGCTTCAGGTAGAACTCGAACCGGTCCCGGGACAGGGTGCCGTCTCCGATCCCAGTCACGAACGGGTGCCCGAAAATCGCCTGCCAGAGGGGATCGGACGCATGCCGCATTTCCTGGTAAAAGGGGCGTTTCGACAACGATGTCACCTCCCCTGGGACGCTGCTTTTCCGAAAGCTCCCCAGAACGGATCCACCCGGGGATGGACCAATTCATGGGAAATCCCCTTTTCGAAAAACCGCATCCCCCGCTGCTGGTCCACGATTTCCCCCACCATGGTGGCCGGGATCCCCTTGTCCCCCAGCCGCCGGACCACTTCCTGCGCCTTTTGCGGCCGGCAGGTGAGGATCAGGGTTCCTTCGCTGATCGAGGAATACGGGTCGATGCCGAACAGGTCGCACACGTTTTGGACCGCGTCCTGCACGATGATCTTCTCCTTGTCGATGGCCATGCCTTTCCCTGAGGCCCGGGCGACCTCGAACAGGCCGCCCCATACCCCGCATTCGGTCGCATCGTGCATGGTGGTGACTCCGTCTTCCCGCACCCCTGCTTCCACCGCGGTGAGTGCATCCTCCACGACGGACATCTGCCAGAAAATCTCCTCGGCTTCCCGTGCCGCTTCTTCCCCGTATCGTTCCGCCACCCGGTGGGGAAAGGTGACGGCGAACAGCCCGGCGGCCTCGATGGCCGCCCCTTTGGTGATGATGATGGAATCTCCCACCTTCGCCATATTCGGGGTCACATACCGGTCTTTCGGGCCGATCCCGATCACGGTAGCCCCGCCGATCATGGGATATTCACATCCCTCATAGCGGCCGGTGTGTCCGGTGATGATGCCCATGCCGATTTTGTCGCACTCCCGGTGCATTACCGTCCATAACGCTTCAAAGTCCTCCCGGGTCATCGACAGGGGAAGATTCAGATCCATGGTGATGTAGGCCGGCCGGATTCCCGACGTGGCCGCATCGGAAGCCAGGATGTGGACCGCAAACCAGCCGGAACGTTCCCACCCGTAAGGAGGTACCACGAAAATCGGATCGGTAGTGGTCACCATCACCTTGCCGTCCCCCAGATCGACAACTCCCACATCCACTCCATGCTGGGGACCCACCAGGATTTCCGGGCGTTTCCGCCCCAGATGGGGAAGGATGATTTCATCGAAAATTTCGGAAGATACCTTGCCGATGGCAGGCATTTGCGCTTTCACGGTGTCCTCCTATCCGAAGGGCTCAAGCGGTCCTTTTCCCGTCACCGGTATGGTCCGGCCTAAAAACAAACTGCCATCGCGCGGCGAAGCCGCGGGGTTCTGGTCGGGAAGCATCCCTGACAGGCAACTCCCATTATTGCGGGCCGGCGTTCGGATGGCAAGTAGCGAAGAACGGGGCCTGGCCGGCGGTAACGGATGGTATAGTGATCCGCATGAAGGCGCTCCTCCTGGAAAACATCCACCCGGGGGCTAACCGGGTATTCAAGGATGCGGGGTTCAAGGTGGAGGCGGTTCCCCACAGCCCCGGAAAAAAAGTGCTCGCCCAGATGATGGGGGACGTGGACGTCCTGGGGATCCGTTCGAAGACCCGAGTCGGTCCCGAGATCCTTCAGCGGGCACCGAAGCTGTCGGCGATCGGCGCCTTCTGCATCGGCACCGAGCAGATCGATCTTTCCGCGTGCGACGCGAAGGGCATCGCGGTCTTTCACGCTCCGTACAGCAATACGCGCAGCGTCGTCGAGATGGCGCTGGGCGAAATGATCATGCTCCTGCGAGGGGTATTCGAAAGCAGCAGCAGGCTTCACAGCGGCGTATGGACGAAGTCCGCCGAAGGGTTCCACGAGATCCGGGGAAAGCGGCTGGGGATCATCGGATACGGGAATATCGGCTCCCAGCTGTCCGTCCTCGCCGAATCCCTCGGGATGGAAGTCCTGTACCACGACATCGAGGAAAAGCTCTCCCTGGGGAACGCCCGCAAGGTCCCCCTCAAGGAGCTCCTGCGCCGCTCCGACATCATCACGGTCCACGTCGACGGACGGGAGTCCAACCGGAACCTCATCGGGCAGAGAGAATTCGCCGCGATGAAAAAGGGAGTCATCTTCCTGAACTTGAGCCGGGGATTCGTGGTGGACGTGGAGGCGCTCGCGCGTCACATCCGAAAAGGCAGGGTCAGGGGGACCGCCGTCGACGTTTTCCCCGTGGAACCGGAAAGCAACAAGGTCCCTTTCTCTTCCTCCCTGCAGGGGTTGCAAAACGTGATCCTGACACCGCACGTCGGGGGCTCTACGGAAGAAGCCCAGGCGGGGATCGGCACCTTCGTCGCGGAGCGGATCGCGGCGTTTTTTGCCTCCGGCTCGACCGTCACGAGCGTCAACTTCCCGGTCTACCAGCCGCTGGGGAGGGCCTATCTTCACCGGTTCGCGCACATCCACGAGAACATCCCCGGGATGCTCGCCCGCATCAACGACGTCTTCGCGCAACGACAGGTCAACATCGCCGGACAGCACCTGCAGACCCGGGGGACCGTCGGTTACGCGGTCATCGACGTGGACGGCCCGTGCAACGCGGGGATCCTCTCGGACCTCGAGGCGATCCCCAACACGATCCGGGTGCGCCTCGTATACTGACCGGGAAAGGAGCGACAGATGGCGATTCGCCCCAAGAGCTACCGCTACACAACATCCATCCGGTGGACGGGAGAGAAAAAGGGGGTGATGGACGTCGCCGGGAAGCCCTCCGTGGAAGTGGCAACCCCGCCCGAATTCAAGGGGCATGAGGGGATCTGGTCGCCCGAGGACCTCTTCGTCGCCGCCGTGAACTCCTGCATCATGACGACTTTTCTGGCCTTCACCGGTCGCGCGGGCCTGGCCCTCGAAGGATACGAGAGCGAGGCGGAGGGGCTGCTCGAGTTCGTGGACGAACGGCTCATCTTCACGAAGATCGTCGTCCGTCCCCGGGTCACGCTGCGGCCCGGAGCGGACCGCAAACAGGCCGAGGAGATCCTCCACAAGGCGGAGAAAAACTGCCTCGTCTCGAACTCCATCCGGACAGAGGTTGCTCTCGAGCCGACGTTCGGGTAAGTGCGAAGGAAACCACCCCCGGAGATCCGCAAGGGATGCCGGGGCAATCCGGCTAGGGGAGTATCGGCGGCAAGCTGCAAATCCGAGCGGTTGTCGATCAACAGAAAAGTAGCCGGCACTCCCGCTCCACGCGAGTTGTGGTATCTTCCTTGGATTATGGGAGCTGCCGGTCGGCAAACGGTGAGGGTCGAATCAGGTCTCGACGTGCTCGTCGAGAAACGCTTCGCCCCCCTACGGGGGCTTGCGGTCGGCCTGGTCTGCAACCCCACGGCGGTGGACCGGCGGCTGCGTCACGCCGCGGACCTGTTGCATGAAGCACGGGGCGTCCAGCTCGCCGCCCTCTTCGGACCGGAGCACGGCGTCCGCGGCGACATCCAGTACATGGCCGCCGTGGGAGACGAACGCGACCGGCGGACCGGGGTGCCGGTCCACTCCCTCTACGGAAGCAAGCTCGCGTCACTTCGGCCCGATCCCGGGAAATTGCGCGGACTCGACGCGCTGGTCTTCGACATTCAGGACGTCGGGGCGCGCTACTACACCTACCAGGCCACCATGCTCTTCTGTATGGAAGCCGCGGCTCACGCAAAGATCGACTTTTTCGTCCTCGACCGGCCAAACCCTATCGGCGGACTCTCCGTGGAGGGACCGGCACTCCGACCCGACTTCGAGAGCTTCTGCGGCGTGCACGATGTGGCGGTCCGCCACGGCTTGACCGTTGGCGAGCTGGCGGGGCTGTACCGGGAGGAGCGCGGACTCGACCTTGCGCTCACGGTGATTCCCTGCCGCGGCTGGCGGAGGGGGATGCACCAGCGCGACACCGGGCTTTCGTGGGTCTTTCCCTCGCCCAACATGCCGACACCGGAGACGGCGCTCGTCTATCCCGGGATGTGCCTTCTCGAGGGCACGAACGTAAGCGAGGGGCGCGGCACCACGCGGCCGTTCAAGCTGTTCGGGGCGCCGTGGCTGGACAGCGACCGGTTGGCTCAAGCGCTTGCGGCCGAACGGCTGCCGGGGGCCCGGTTCCGACCGGCTTCCTTCGTTCCGACCTGGGACAAGCATGCCGACGTGCGCTGCCACGGCGTCGAGGTCGTGGTCGTCAACCGCGAGACGTTTCGTCCCTTCCGCACCGGCATCGCGTGCGTCGCTGCAGCCCGTGCCCAGGATCCCAAACGTTTCCGATGGCGGACCGAGCCCTACGAGTTCGTGGAGCACGTGCCCGCATTCGACCTTCTGTGCGGCTCGGCACGCGAACGGGAAGCGCTCGAACGCGGCCGGGGGTGGCGCGACCTCGCGGCGGAGTGGGCGCGCGAGGAACGGGCGTTCGCCAAGCGACGGGCCCGGCATCTTCGTTACGAACCGTAACGGGCGCGGCCTCCCTCTCCCACGACAGAGACGGTTTCACCTTGCTTCTCCCTGCGGAGGCAGAGTGCTCCCGGGAATGAGAGGATCCGGTCAACGATCCTTTTTCGAATGGTCATCGTCCAATCGAAAAAGAAGGTCCCGGATGGCTTTATTCTCCTTGGCGACCGGGGTGCGGTTCCCCTCGTGTCTGTCAAGGGACCATTCGGTTTTCTTGAGGATGGATCGGATTGCCGACAACTCCGAGGAAACGGATGCGATATTTTTCTTCAGGCGGTGGATGGAGGAAACGATCGAGTACAAAACCACCAGGATAAATATGGCAAAGATCGGCCCCCGATATTTCGGATCAAACAGGGATGCAGGCAAGTTGGTGATCGACTCGACCATCCAGGAAATCATCATGCCAGGGCTTTCCATCGTCTTCCCTCACTTCCCGATGATGGCGTTGTCGCTGTTTTCTCCCCTGCAGGATAGTATTGACACGGGTGCTATACAGAATATCGCTTTTTCGGCACCGCATCCACCCCGTGAAGCAGGCGCCGGGGGAATTCAGGATCCCGTGGTTTCCCTCCCCCGGGACGTCGCCAGCATGCGAAATTCCCGGTTTTCGGTGTGCCCTCTCGAAATTCGGGACTTACGATTACCATTCGGGGATAATGCAGAACAAGGAATGTCGGCGACCGTTCCTGGCCGGGGAATCTGTGGAATTCATTCCTACCCGAGAGGTGAGATATGTTTTTTGACCCCAAGCTGTTCGGAAGTTATGAGCTGGCGATCC
>DATHRT010000096.1:0-2373 GCA_035464915.1 Candidatus Limnocylindria bacterium | reverse complement strand
TCGCACACCCGGTGCCCGTCCGAAGGGGCAAGCCCCGTGGTTTCCACGTCGACGGCCACGTAGGGGAGCTCCGCGAGGGATTTTCCGCCGGGCCTCATGCCATCCATTATAAACGGCAGGCCCGGGGGCGCGGCGTTCTTTATCCCCCTTTTTCGTTTATGTTATAAAGGCAGGACAGATCTTCCCGAGGAGCCGGAAACCGATGAGAAGATGGAAATGCACCGTATGCGGCTACATCCACAAGGGCGACGAACCGCCCGAGGTTTGCCCAGTCTGCGGATCCCCCTCGGAGAAATTCATCGAGCTGAAATGATCCTTTCCGGGGAAAAGGTCACGCTGGTCACCGGAGGAGGACGGCGCATCGGCGCGGCGATTTCCGGAAGGCTTTCCCGCGAAGGATTCACCGTCGTACTCACCTACCGTTCCTCGCGCGGGCAGGCACGGTCCCTCGCAGAGGAGATCGGCGGAAGGGCGGTCCCCTTGGATCTTCTGCGCCCGGGGGGAGTTCCCCGCCTCGCCGCCATGATCAAAAGGGATTTCGGCCGCCTGGACCTCCTAGTCCATAACGCCGCAATCTTCCGCCGTACACCGGCGGGCGACGTAGGGGCCCGTGACTGGGACGAAATGTTCGCCGTCACCCTGCGCGGTCCGTTTCTTCTCACCCAGACGTTTCTCCCGCTCCTCCGGGCGACTCCCGGCGCAGCGGTCCTCTTCCTGGGGGATGCGGGGGCGGCACAAATGTGGCCCGGTTACCTCCCCTACTGCCTCTCCAAGCTGGCCCTCGCGCACCAGGCGGAGGCGTGGAAAACGGTCCTTGGCCCCCAGGTGCGGGTGGGGATGGTCAAGCCGGGCCTCGCGCTCGCCCCGCCCGGGTTCCCGGAAGGCGAGTGGCTGCGCCTGCGCTCTCGCGGCAGGGTCCGGGGCCCGGATAGCCCCGCCAAGGTAGCCGGCGCAATATTGCAATTCCTTCGCCGCTGACGCTATACTTGTATCCATTCCCCCTTATCTGAAAGGAGAGCCGCTATGGGCAAAGCGACCAAGTGGAGATGCAAGGTGTGCGCGTATGTGTACGATCCCGCCGTGGGAGACCCCGACAGCGGCGTGAAACCCGGGACCCCTTTCGAGAATCTTCCAGATGACTGGTGCTGCCCATTGTGCGGCGTGGGCAAGGAAGACTTCGAGGAGGTAAAGGACTAAACGTGAGCAAAAAAACAATGGAAACGGTATCACTGGCGGAAAACGTCCACTGGGTGGGGGCAAAAGACCCCGGCCTGACAGTCTTCGACATTGTCATCCCGACGGAATTCGGGACAACCTACAACGCCTACCTGGTCCGGGGGACCGAAAAGACGGCCCTGATCGACTGCGTGAAGAAAGAGTTCACGGAAGATCTCTTTCGGAACATCTCCCGTTTCCTGCCGGTGGAAAAGCTCGATTACGTGGTGATCAACCACTCCGAGCCGGACCATGCAGGGGGGATCGTCGAGCTCCTCAAGCGAAACCCGAATGTGACGGTGTACCTCTCCCGGTCGGCGAAGTCGTTCGTCGACCATCTCGTGAACGCGGAGTACCCGTTCCGGATCGTCAAGGACAACGAGGAGCTGCCCCTCGGCGGGAAGACGCTCCGGTTCCTCAACACCCCGTTCCTGCACTGGCCGGACACCATCCTCACGTATCTCGTCGAGGACAAGATTCTCTTCCCGTGCGATTTCCTCGGGGCGCACTACTGCAGCCCCGAGTTCTTCAACGACGAAATCCGCGAGCCTTCGAGCGTGCGCAAGGCGTTCGAGTTCTACTACGGGATGATCATGCGTCCCTACAAGGAGCATGTGCTCAAGGCGTGCGAGAAGATCAAGGACCTGCCGATCGACATGATTGCCCCGTCGCACGGGCCGATCCTCAGGAAAGATCCCCGGTCCTATATCGATTGGTACCAGGAGCGTGCCTCCGTCCTGTCGCGGGTGACGGAAAAGAAGGTGACCGTCGTCTACGCCTCGGCCTACGGGAACACCGCCGCCATGGCCGCCAGGGTGGCGGAGGGGGTGCGGTCGGCAGGAGTCAAGGCAACGCTGATCAACAGCGTCGAGGTTCCCATGAACGAGATCATCGACGAGATCGAGACGTCGGCGGGGTTCCTCATCGGGACGCCCACGCTCAACTCGAACGTCCCCCACCCGATCCTGCATGTGATCGCGAACCTCGTCGTGCTGAACGTCAAGGGCAAGCCCGCGTCGGTGTTCGGTTCCTATGGATGGAGCGGCGAGGCGATCAAGACGGTCCAGGACATCCTGACCTCGATGCGTCTCAAGGTCGCCCCCGAGCCGATCCGGTTCCAGATGACCCCTTCCGAGGCGGATCTCGTCAAGTGCGAGG
>DATHRT010000095.1:0-4774 GCA_035464915.1 Candidatus Limnocylindria bacterium | reverse complement strand
GCGGCCCGGGATCCGGGGGGGGAAACATACACCGCAACCGGGACGGGGGTCCGGATGATCTCCTGGACCATCTGCCGCATGGAGGTATCGAGGCCTCCGGGGGTGTCCAGCTCGATGACGAGCAGCGTCGCCTTCTCCTCCTCCGCGCGCTCGATGGCGGAGGAGAGAAAATCGGCGGTGACGGGGTTGATGGACATGGCGATTGTCGCGACCATCACGGGGCCCGGGGCTGCGGCCAGGGACCCGCCGACGCCCCACGCCACGGCAAACCACAGGAGAACCGCGAGCGCCACCCACCGGCGCCCCCGCCCGTAGACAGACGCGGCGACGCCCCGAGGAGAGTACGATGTATGAACAGGCGGCTTCACGTTCCCCTCACTCGCAACACGGCAAATTTGAGGTATTCCGTTTCGGGCACCCCGAGAAGGACCGGGTGGTCGGGGGACTGCCCCCCTTTGGCGATGACGTGAACGTCCGCACGTGCGTCGGCGGCCGCGTCCCGGAGCGCCTCATACCATTTGGCCATATCGACCAGTTGCGTGCAAGAAGAGGTGGCGAGAATCCCGCCGGGTGCCAGAAGGGACAGGCCGAGCCGGTTGATGTCCCGGTATCCCCGGACCGCCCCCTCCCTTCCTTCCCGGGACTTGGTGAAGGAGGGGGGATCGAGGATGACGAGGTCGAATTTGCGTCCGGCGCTCAATAGCTCCCGCAGCACGGGAAAGAGGTTCCCCGCCCTTCCCTCCCACCCGTCCCCGAACCCGTTCCGGGCCGCGTTTTCGCCCGCCGCGGCAACCGCTTCCCCTGAAACGTCGACTCCGAGCACTCTCGTCGCGCCTCCCGCGAGGGCGTAAATTCCGAAGGCCCCGGTGGAACAGAATCCATCGAGCACCGACTTCCCCCGCGCCAGCCCCCGTACAATCTTCCGGTTCTCCCGATGATCCAGGAAGAACCCCGTCTTCGGGCCACCTTCCGCGTCCACCAGAAAGCGACATCCGTCCAAGGTAACCGTTTCCTGCGGAGGTCCGTCACCCCCAAGCACCCCTTTTCTCTCCGGCAGCCCCTCGAGCCTGCGGAACCCCCCCTCGGACCGCTCGTAAAGAAGGCGGGGGGACAGCAAATCGTCGAGAACCGACACGACCTCACGCCGGAGCAACTCCATCCCGGCTGTGAGGATCTGCACGGAGAGGAGGGTCCCGAACCGGTCGACGACAAGTCCGGGGAGGAAATCTCCTTCGGAATACACCAGACGAAGGGCTTCCAGGCCCCCCATACCCGCCTCCTCCCGCCGTCGTAGCGCCTGGCGGATCCTCTTTTCGAGGAACGCCCTCGAGGGGCGCTCCATTCCGCGCGACACGAGCCGAAGCGCGATCCGGCTCGAGAGGTTGCAGGTGGCGGTCCCCAGTAATGCCCCCGCGCGCGAGGTGACGAGAACCCACTGCCCGTGCGGCAGGCGAGGCGGAACCTCCCGCAGGTCGTCCCCGAACACCCAGAGGTGCCCGCAACGGAGCCGTTCCTCCGCTTTTCTGCTGACCTTTACGGCGGGAAGGGAATCGTCCATCTCACCTCGATCGGAGGCGTTGGGCAAGGAGATCGAAATCGGTAAGCACCTCGTGCTCCCGCGCAGCGTTGCGCAGGATATAGGCCGGATGATAGGTGGGAAGGACGGGGATCCCGTCCAGATCGCGCCAGTTCCCCCGCGCCCGCGTGATCCGGTCGTTGTTCCCGAGGAGATGGTTCAGCGCCACGGCACCGAGCGTGCAGAGGATCTCGGGCCGGATGGCCCGGATCTGTCTCCGGAGATAGGGCAGGCAGGACGCCGCCTCTTCCGGGAGAGGCGCCCGGTTTCCCGGAGGCCGGCACTTGACGATATTCGCTATGTAGACGTCCTGGCGGACCATCCCGATGCGCTGGATCCACTTGGTAAGCAGCTTCCCCGCCGCCCCGACGAACGGTTCCCCCTGCCGGTCCTCCTCCACCCCCGGCCCCTCACCGACGAACATCAGCCTCGCCCGGGGGTTGCCGACCCCGAAGACGACGTTGGTCCGGCCGGAGCAGAGAGGGCACCGGCGGCACGCCACAACCTCCTTCCGGATGTCCTCGAGAGTCTCTTTCCCTTCCCGTGCGGGCAAGTTTGCGGCTTCGTCGCTCCGCGGGTCGCGGGCGGGGACCAGGACGTAGTCGATCCCGATTTCCCGCAGGTAGGCGGCGACCAAGTTCCGGGAGAGGCGTTTCGTCATCTCGCGAACAGCTTGCCGTGGAGGGCCAGCCAGACCCCGACCGCGATCCCTTCTTTCGTGGCAAGGGGAAGTTCCCGGATCTCGCCGTCGGAGAAAAAGATCCGCACCTCGTTGTCATCCGATTCGAACCCGATGTCGGTGCGGGAGACGTCGTTTGCGACAATTGCATCCAGGTTCTTCTTCCTCATCTTCGCGATTGCGTTCTGCACGATGTCGCCCGTTTCCGCCGCGAACCCGACAAGAACCCGCCCCCCCTTGTTTTTCCCAAGCCCCTCGAGGATGTCGACGGTGGGTGCAAGCTCCAGTTTCCATCCTTCGCTGTTCTTCTTGATCTTGGTGGGAGCGACGGCCGCGGCACGGAAGTCCGCCACCGCGGCGCACATCACGACGGCGTCTGCATCCGAGGATTCCCGCTCGACCGCTTTCTGCATCTCCTCCGCCGTGCGCACGCGGACGGTCTTCATGAAATAGGGATCGGCAAGGGCGGTCGGGCCTGTCACAAGCGTTACGTCCGCACCGAAACGGAGGGCAACGCGCGCCAGCGAGAACCCCATCTTGCCTGAGGCCCGGTTGGAGAGGTAACGGACGGGGTCGATGTTCTCCGCGGTGGGTCCTGCGCTCACGACGACCTTTCTCCCCTCGAGGATCTTCTCCGCGAGCACGATCCTCGCCATCTCGACGATCTTGTCGACCGTCGCGAGACGCCCCGGCCCCACCGTCCCGCAGGCAAGTTCCCCCTCGTCGGGCTCGACGAACCGGAAACCGCGGGAACGGAGAACCGCGATGTTTTCCTGCACCGCTGCCGACGCGTACATCTGGGTGTTCATCGCCGGGGCCAGCACGACGGGAGCCGTCGTCGCCGTGACGACGGTCGACAGCATGTCGTCCGCGATCCCGCTCCGGATCTTCCCGATGATGTTCGCCGTGGCGGGGGCGATCAGGAGAAGGTTCGCCCGCTGCGCCAGGGAGATGTGCCCGATCTCCGATTCGGAGATCAGGTTCCAGAGGTCCATCACGACGGGGTTCTTGGAAAGCGTCTGGAGGGTCAAGGGGGTGATGAACTGCGACCCGGCGGCGGTGAGGATCGTATGGACGTTGGCCCCCTCGTTTCTCAATCCCCGGACGATCTCGCACGCCTTGTAGGCCGCGATCCCCCCCGTAACGCCCAGAATAACCTCCTTGCCCGACAGAACGCCCACTCGACTCCCCTCCCTCAGAAAAACGGGTTCGACCGTTTTTCCTCCCCGACCGTCGTAGCCGGCCCGTGCCCCGGGAACAGAAGCGTTTCGTCGGTCAGGGGGAAGATCTTCCTCCTGACCGACTCGATCAGCTGTTCATGGTTCCCCCCGGGAAGATCCGTCCGGCCGATGGAGCCCGCGAAAATCAGATCTCCGACGAACGCCATCTTTTCCACGATATAGGATACACATCCCGGGGTGTGCCCCGGCGTATGCACCACGAGAAACTCCTGCTCTTCGAGTCGCACGACGCTGCCCTCCTCGACGAGGACGTCCGGCGCAGGGGGATCGGGCACGGACAGGCCGAACAGCATCCCCTGGCTGCTGGCTCCCGTCATCCGGCTGACGTCCGCCGGGTGGATGTGTACGGGGGCCCCCGTCTTCTCGCGGAGAAGACTCACCGCGCCCACATGGTCGAAATGGCCGTGGGTCAGAAGGATCTTCGTCACCGTGAGGCCCAGGCGTGCGACCTCGCCGAGAATCGCCTCCCCGTCACCTCCGGGGTCGATCACGACGGCATTCCGGGTCCCCGTGTGCTCGACGAGGTAGGCGTTCACCGCGAGCGGCCCCACCTCCATCATGTAGACCCGGAGCGGATCCCCTCCCGTCATAACTTCTGCGCCCACGTTGCGAAAAGGTCGACGTAGTGCGCGGCAATCTCCCCCGCTTCGTGTTTGTCCTCGGCCTCCACCCGAAGGTGAAAGTACGCCTCGTCCTGGCTCGGGTAGACGAGTGCCCAGTCCTCGCCGTGGAAGATCTTCACCCCGTCGACGAACTGGCTCGGCTTCCCCTTGGCGTGCTCCGTGAGCATGCGCATGAGCGCTCCCTTGCGCTCCCAGGCGCAGGGAATCTTCTTCTTCACCATCACCGTCGGAGGAATCTCCCTCAGGATGTCGGAGAGGGATCGCCCCTCGGCGGACAGCATCTCCATGAGTCGGACGATCGCGAACATGCCGTCAAAGGCCGGCTGGAACCCGGGGAAGACGTACCCCCCGTTGTCGTCGCCGACGAAGACGACACCTTCGCTAGCCGCCGTTTCCATGAGGGAACGGGGAAGGGTCCTCGTCCGGATGACATCCATCCCGAACCGCGCGGCGATCTTCTCCAGATTCCGGGAGGCGGTGACGGGCACGCCGATCTTTCCGGATCTCTTCCTCCGGCAGGTGAGGAGACAGATCACCTGGAGGGCGACCCAGTCCGGGAGGACGTCCCCCTTCTCGTCGACGATGAAGATCTTCTCCCCGCCGGTGTCGATCATGACACCGAAATCCGCGGAAAGGGACCGGGAGATGGCCGTCA